>CAYWWE010000023.1:16825-26061 GCA_964461785.1 uncultured Bacteroides sp. | reverse complement strand
CAGGTGTGATGGCTTTCATTTTGTCAGTGAGTAATGAGATACATAGGTCAGGTAGTGTGTTCATGACTTAAGCCGATTATTTTCAACCATTTCGTCAATTTCCTGCATGAGCCATCGAGCCCCATGCTGGTGCATCACGTCGTAGAAGTCTGCAAGATGCTCCAACACACCGGCTTCAGAGAGTCGGCTCATGGCTTCCTCTCCTGAGATGCCTTTGTGATGCTTGTATTGTTCGATGGAGAAAGCAAGGAAAACCGGAATAGAATCATCGCCGGTGTAATCTGAGGCATAGATGTCGGAATTGTTGGCTCTCATGCTTGGATGGAAGTAATGGGAATTGACAGTTTGGATTACAAAGGTAGTGATAAATGCCATACTGGTCAATAGGATAAATGCTATTAGGCGTGGAGCGATCAGGGCAGGGGAATGGAGGGGCCTGCTTTGAGGGTCTCCATCACGAAGGTGCTTTCGATGGCGGAGATGTTGTCGAGGGTGCCCAACACGTTGAGGATGAAGTCGCGGTAATAGGCCATGTCGGGTGCCATGATCTTGAGCATATAGTCGAAGCCTCCCGAGATGTTGTAGCACTCGGTCACTTCCTCGATGGTCCTGATGCGGTCGACAAAACGCTCGGCATTCTCGCGGCAGAGCTCTCGGATCTTGACGTTGCAGAACACTACGAATCCTCGCCGCAGCTTGTCGGGGTCGAGCAGGGCAACATAGCCACGGATATAGCCTTCCTGCTCGAGTCGGCGGACACGTTCATAAACGGGTGTGGCCGAACGGGCCACTTTGGCGGCGAGCTCTTTGGTGGTGAGTCGGCAGTTGTCCTGAAGCAAGCGCAGGATGCGGATGTCGGTTTCGTCGAGATGCTCAATAGATAATTTATCCATATCAGAGCTGAAAATGTTGGTTGAAGGAGTCGAAAGAGGCGGTTTGTCCGGCAAAAGTAGTGAAATTTTCCAAAATTGGCGATATGCTTGGATGATAATTCTGAATCGTTGTAACTTTGCAGCACGGAAACAAATTACAGAATCAGAATAAAACCCTACAGACTATGCGCTTCGAGACACTTCAACTCCACGTAGGCCAGGAAAAGCCCGATCCCGCTACCGGCGCCCGTGCAGTGCCTATCTATCAGACCACAAGTTATGTTTTCAACGATTGCGCTCAGGCCAGCGCACGCTTCGCGCTCACCGAGCCTGGCAATATCTACGGACGCCTGACCAATCCCACCCAGGACGTGCTGGAGCAACGCATCGCCGCCCTCGAAGGGGGTGTGGCCGCACTGGCCGTTGCTTCAGGCGCTGCGGCGGTGACTTATGCTTTCCTCAATATTGCGCGTGAGGGCGACCATATCGTGTCGGCCAACAATATCTACGGCGGTTCATATAACCTCCTTTGCAACACTCTGCCTAACTATGGCATCACCACTACTTTTGTTGACCCGACCGACCTGTCGAACTTCGAGCGCGCCATCCGTCCGGAGACCAAGGCTATCTTTATCGAGACCCTCGGCAATCCCAACTCGTCGGTTATCGACATCCGTGCCGTGGCCGATATCGCCCATGCCCACGGCCTGCCCCTTATCATCGACAATACGTTCGGCACTCCCTATCTCATCCGTCCGATCGAGCATGGCGCCGATATCGTTGTCCACTCTGCCACGAAATTTCTCGGGGGCCACGGCACATCGCTCGGCGGCGTGATCGTCGATGGCGGCAACTTCGACTGGAAAGCCTATCCCGACCGTTTCCCTTCGCTTGCCAAGCCTGATCCCTCCTATCATGGCGCAGTGTTTGCCGATGTGGCCGGCAGGGCGGCCTTCGTCACCCGCATCCGCGCCGTCATCCTACGCGACACCGGCGCCACCATCTCACCCTTCAATGCCTTCCTGATCCTTCAGGGCATCGAGACGCTGTCGCTCCGCGTTGAGCGTCATGTGGAGAACGCTATCAAGATTGCCGCCTGGCTCGCCGCCCATCCCAAAGTGGAGCGCGTGAACCATCCCTCGCTGCCCGATCATCCCGACCATGAGCTCTACGGCAAACTCTATCCCAACGGCGCAGGCTCGATATTCACCATCGAGCTCAAAGGGGGCGAGGAGGAGGCCCGCCGCTTCATCGACTCGCTCAACATCTTCTCGCTTCTGGCCAATGTGGCCGATGTCAAGAGCCTCGTGATACATCCGGCCTCGACCACCCACTCTCAGCTCTCGCCCGAGGAGGCCGCCGAGCAGAAGATTTATCCCTCGACCGTGCGCCTCAGCATAGGCACCGAGCACGTCGACGACCTCATCGACGACCTCGCCCAGGCTCTCGACAAAGTCTGATTTCCACCAAAGTATATGTATGATCGCCGCCGCTCATGGACCTTCCCATCGAGCGGCGGCGATTTACATGGAGTTGCTGAAAGACAAAGATGTTAGCGTGATTGTCAGATGACAAAATCACTGTGCTCGATAAGACGCGATTTGACTTTGTGTCCCATCGTGTAGAGATAAACTTGAAGACCTTCCTTTCTTACAAATTTCATTGGTGCGACAAAATCGGAGTCGCCGGCAACTAAAACCACTTTGTCAACGATTCGTTTCAGAGCCATGTATGCCATGTCTAATCCTACTTTCATATCCACACCTTTCTGACGAAGTTTTGGGAAATAATCTATCGTTTCCTTTCCAGTATTAGGGTCAGTAGACTTAGTCTCATTCCATCCGTCAAAAGATAATTCGCCTAAACGGACAGCAAAGCGTTCTTTTTGTGCTAAATTTTTTAAGACACGCTCCTTTACCGAATATGCAGGAGTAAGGGAATAGTCAGTCAATGAAGTATCGCCCGGTTTTTTTACTTTACCGTCAAAAGGAGTGCAGTCATAGTAATAGACTCGGAATAAAATGTCTTTACAATCTGTTCCAGTCTTCTTCTGAGTTTCGGCCATTATGGTAGTTACTTCAGCCTCGATATCATCAGCGGTTGGTAATCTCCCCTCCCGTTCTTTAAACTTCTGACTAAAGAATCCTCCGTCGATAAGAATATTAACTTTTGCGTTCATGAGTATAAGAAAGGCCGCTTCTTGCGGCCTATAAATTTACCCGCCTACGGGTGTAAGGAATTAATACCCACCTATGGGTGTCGGATTTATTTTTCGCAAAGTTAAAAACTCTTCTTGAGATATACAAATTCCTCGGCAAGAAAGTTTGGAAGTTAGTCAATATCGCCGCCGCTCATGGTCTTTCCCATCGGGCGGCGGCGATCAAGCATTTGTCATCCGGATTGTATCAGAGCGGTCGGGTGGCGGCGAGCACATCGTTTACAGGCCAGGTCTGTGTTGCCCCGAGGGTGTATTTGCCTGTAGCGCGGATATCGGCTACTGACGCTCCGAAACCTATCTTATATGTGCCTTTGTCGGCCACCCAGCTGTGGATGTTTTCATGATAAGAAGCGAGATCGTAGTTCTCAACATCAAAAGTAAGGGTCTGGCTCTCGCCCGGTGCGAGAAGGGCTGTCTTGCCAAAACTCTTGAGTTCTTTGGCTGGCTTATCTATGTCGGATGACGGCGCTGTGACATAGAGCTGCACCACTTCCTTGCCGGCGGTCTTGCCAGTGTTGGTCACGGTAATCGAGCAGGTAAAGCCGTCTTTCGTAGCCCTGACTACGGGTTTGGAATATGTGAAGTCGGTGTAGGACAGACCGTAGCCGAAAGGATATGACACATCCTTGCCGTAGGTGTCGAAATACCGGTAGCCCACGTTGATCCCTTCTTTATGGAGGGTATAGTCGATATTCTCTGCCTCACCCTTGCCGTTTGCAGGGCGGGTGTTGCCGTTTAGGGGGAAATTGAGCGATGACGGATGATCCATGGCGGCAATGGGCCAGGTCATGGTGAGCTTGCCCGATGGATTTTCTTTGCCGGTGAGCACATCGGCCACGGAGTTGCCACCCTCTTGACCCGGTTGCCATGCGAGGAGGATAGCGTCGGGCAGATTCTTCCATGAATCCGTCTCCATGACATTTCCCATGTTCAGGATAACTACAACTTTCTTTCCCTTTGCATGGAAGGCGTCGCACATATCATTTATCAGCTGACGCTCCGTGTCTGTGAGATTGAAGTCTTTGTCAATCCTGCGGTCGGATCCTTCTCCAGCCTGACGGCCAATTGTGAGAATTGCGATGTCGGCTTTCTCGGCCTGCTTGTCGATAGCGGTGCGGCTCACGGGCATTTCAGGCAACATTCCCTTGCCCCAGTTGCGGGCACCCTGAGGGCGATCGATTTCATTCTTCTGTTCCAGATAAGTGCGGTAAGATAGATACAGATCGCGTAGATCTTCCGAGATATTGAATCCGGCGCCCTGCAGGCCGGTCATCAGATCGACAACGTATGGCTTGTTAACATTGCCTGAGCCTGTGCCTCCGGCAATGAAGTCATACGACGTATTACCGAACAGGGCTATATCCTTGACATCGCTGAGCGGCAGGGTGTTGGCGTCGTTCTTAAGGAGCACCATTCCTTCGGTTGCAGCCTTGCGGGTCACGGCGGCGTGCTGCTTCAGATCGGGCTTGTCGGAGTATCTGTACCCATTGTAGCGTGGGGTCTTGACCACATATTGCAGGATGCGCCTTACGCAGGCGTCAACGTCGCTCTCGGCCAGCTCGCCGTTTTTTACTTTTTCAACGATTTCTTCTGCCTGAGCGGTGGCACCGGGTTCCATGAGGTCGTTTCCGGCCTGCACTTGGGCGGCCGTGTTGCGCTGGCCGATCCAGTCGGTCATCACTATGCCGTCAAAGCCCCATTCATCGCGCAGGATAGTCGTGAGCAGCTCCTTATTTTCCTGGGTATAAGGGCCGTTGAGTTTGTTGTAGCTCGACATGACGGTCCAGGGCTTAGCCTCCTTCACGGCGATCTCGAAGCCCTTGAGGTAGATCTCGCGCAGGGCGCGTGGCGACACTATTTCGTCAACCCGCGTGCGGTTGGTCTCCTGTGAGTTAGCCGCAAAATGTTTGAGCGATGTGCCCACACCGTTTGACTGCACTCCTTTGACATAAGCAGATGCAATCTTGCCTGTTACTATCGGGTCTTCCGAGTAATATTCGAAGTTACGTCCGCACAGTGGCGAGCGGTGGATGTTCATTCCAGGCGCAAGAAGCACATCGCATCCATATTCGAGCACCTCCTCGCCGATGGCTTTACCGACTGATTCAACAAGATCTGTGTTCCACGAGCAGGCAAGGGCAGTTCCGACCGGAAATCCTGTAGCATAATATGTTGCTGACTCTCCCTCGCGGGTTGGAGAGATACGGACACCTGCGGGGCCGTCGGTCAGCACGGAAGGAGTGATGCCGAGTCGGGGAATGGCCACAGTAGTGCCGGCGGCTCCCGGCACCAGTCGCTCGGTCTTACCGATGGTGCTTGTCTGCCCGCTGAATCCTTTGTTTCCACCGCCTATCAGCAGGGCAGCTTTTTCTTCAAGTGTCATGGCCTGTATCACATCCTCGATATTGTCGGGAGTGAGTTGTGGCACCTGTGCGCTGCCGGTCAGGCAGATACCGGCAAACAGCGCCGACAGCGCAAATGATTTTATTTTCATGGTAATATTGCTGCTGATTGATACTGAAATTTATGCAAAGATGCGAAAAATCCCTCAATGAGGGACGTTTTTCGGTGAATTTATCCCTCATTGAGGGATAAATTCACCGAAATCATGGATAGGAATAAGGATTGTGTTAACTTTGCGGTGTGGCGGGGCAGGGCGCTTCCGCCGGATTTTTGTTACGGTTGAACTGACTATGATAGAAGTGAAGATAGAGCCGGTGGTGGCTCAGGCGGCCGAGGGGTTGCGCGTGCTGACGATTGAAGCGGAGGTGACAAATCGCCCCACTCCCGATGCTCTCAGGCAGATGATGGAGGCTGAAGCGGCGGCAATGAAAGAGACTCTTGAGATAGCTGAGATCAACAAGCGTCCCGCTATCGCTGCTACCCGGAGTGCCTACAAGGCGCTCGGGAAGGAGCCCAACCGCTATCGCCCTTCGTCGGAGGCTCTGTGCCGACGGATCGTCAGAGGATTGGGACTGTATTACATTGATGCCCTTGTGGATATAATCAATCTGATCAGTTTCCGATCGGGCTATTCGATAGGCGGATTCGATGCCGACAAAATTGAGGGCTCGGTGATAGCGCTCGGACGCGGCGAGGCCGGAGAGCCATATCAGGGAATAGGTCGCGGGATGCTGAATATCGAGGGTATGCCGGTATATCGCGATGCTGCGGGCGGAATAGGCACTCCGACGAGCGACAATGAGCGAACCAAGATAACCTGTTCGACGCGACGGCTGCTGATGGTGGTCAATGCCTACGGCGAGGAGATGCCGCTCGACGAGGTTGCCCGGACTACTCGCGACCTCCTTGTGCGCTTCTGCGATGCAAAGGAGATAAGGGCTACTCTGTGGACTGCCGCCGGCCCCGTCAGGCCGACAGAAACGCTATGACGCCAGGTGTCGAGGGGTTGTCGGCAGGAGCGAAATCGGGCCCTTCGAGATTAGCCATTGCCTGAGCTGTCATGGCTCCGCGCCTCAGGGCCAGGTCGAGCAACTGTCCGCGCAGCTTCTTCAGCTTACCGGCATCGGGCGTGCGCAGCGATCCGTTCTCAGCAACAATCTTGAAATCAACGCGCCACACTCTCGCCACCTTCGCCACGGCTTTCCAGTCGATGCAACGGGAGGCATCGGCGGGGAGAAGGTCGATCACCTCGTCATCATCTTCCTGAGCGTGCAGATCGTCAAACAGGGCAGCTGTTACGTCGCTGCGCCATAAAGCCATCATGTTTGGTCCACCGGGTTCAGTGCGGCTCTTGAAGTCGAGACGGTAGGGCTTGATTATATCCACGGGTCTCAGCCATCCGTAGACCGACGAGATGATCCTCACCCCTGCGGCGAGGCGCGTCAGCTCATCGGGGCCGTAAGTTTCAGTGTGGAGCTGCCGGAACACCACGCCCGTAAAGGCATGGATCGCTTCAACCCCGTGGCTCTTGTCCGGAAACTCGCTCACCATCCGCCGCAAGGAGGCTATGAGGCCGGGCGTCAGTCCGGTAAGTTTGCCAATTTCTCCGTCGGATAGGCCGCTGAACGAAGCCATTATGCTGTCGGCCCGTCCTGAAAATTCTGGACGGTGCCGGAGATAGGCGGAGGCATCGATGGGATGCTCGGCTGCCATAGTCTTTGATTCGGCTATCAGTATCACGCTGCAAAGATAGACAATGTGGCCGGGACTACGGAAGATTTTGAGTAATTTTGCAATTGCTATGGCAACAGAACTCGAACTCCTCGCTCCTGCCCGCGACAAGGCAACTGCTCTGGCGGCAATCTACCACGGCGCCGACGCCGTGTATATAGGCGCACCATCCCATGGTGCCCGCGCTGCCGCTTCCTGCTCTATTACTGACATTGCTGAAGTTGTGGCCGCTGCCCACCGCTTCCGCGTGCGCGTCTATGTGGCTCTCAACACTTTGGTCTATGACTCGGAGATCGCCGATGTGGAGCGTATGATATGGGACTTGTATCGCGTCGGGACCGATGCGCTCATCATTCAGGATATGGGCATCATGGCCATGAAGCTCCCCCCGATAGCGCTCCACGCAAGCACCCAGACCGACATACGCACCCTCGATCGCGCCGTCCAGCTGGCCGACCTGGGGGTTACGCGCATTGTGGTTGCCCGCGAGCTGTCGATCAGCGAGATGGCCGAGATCCACCGCGGGCTTCCCGGGATGGAGATTGAGGCGTTTGTCCACGGCGCACTGTGTGTGAGCTACAGCGGCGACTGCCGAGCGAGCTTCGCCGCGACCGGACGTAGCGCCAACCGGGGCGAGTGCAGCCAGATGTGCCGCCATTCCTACACGCTGCGCGACGGCTCGGGTCGGGTGCTGGTTGCCGACAGTCATCTCTTATCGCTGCGCGACCTCAACCGCTCGTCGCGTCTCGCTGAGATGGCTGCGGCGGGTGTCACCTCGTTCAAGATCGAGGGGCGGCTCAAGGATGAGGCTTATGTTAAGGAAACCGTTGGCTATTACTCCCGGCTGCTCGACGAGCTTGTCGGAAAATCGGGCGGACGCTATAGACGCGCATCAGTCGGACGCACTGCACTGACCTTTACCCCCGATCCGGCAAAGGCCTTCAACCGCGGGTTCACACAATATTTCACCACCGGTGTGCCGCCTAAGGGTATGCCTCTACGCATGGCCACCCTCGATGCCTCAGGCGTGACCGGTGAGGAGATAGGCTCCGTAGCCGCAGTGTTGCCCAAGGGCGGACTTAAGCTGCGTCTTGCCGAAGGCGTCAGGCTCTCGGCCGGCGATGGACTGAGCTACGCGTCGCCCGATGGCTCTGTCGAGGGATTCCGCGTTAACCGTGTGGAGGGATCGGTGATTTATCTCGCCCCCGGTGCTTCGGCGCCTGCCCGTGGCGCCCTTCTGCGGCGCACCCACGATGCGGCCCGCGAGCGTATGCTGTCGCGCGACGATACGGCTTCACGGGTGCTTCCTGTCGAGATCGCTCTGCGCGCCACCCCTTCAGGTCGAATTGTGGCTGAGTGTAATGACTCCGCGCGGTCGTTGAATGTAAGCGTTGCGACCGCCGAGACATTCATCGACAAGGCTTCTGCTTCGCAGGAAGGACGTCGACAAGGTGTGTTCGCTAAGCTCGGTAACACCATTTATAGTCTTGTCAGATTCTCCGACCTTGTTCCGGCCGATATATTTATCCCTGCATCAGCACTCACGGCACTCAGGCGCGACCTCATCGCCGCCCTCGACGATGCTGCCGCTTCCACCTATCGTTACCCGAAGCCCGGCCACCGGAAAGAGGGAGCTATGGATCACGGGGCAAATATAGCCAATCGGCTTGCCCGCTCGCTGTCGCCCGATGGCTCTGAGGCTGCAGAAACCCGCCATCCCGGCGGTAAAGGAATGGAGGGAGAGCGGGTTATGACCACTCGCTACTGTCTGCGCCGCGAACTGGGACGGTGTCTCTCAACACCTGCCGGACGCGAATGGCGAGGACCCCTTACCCTCACCGATGCCGCCGGCAACCGTTTCCGAGCCGACTTCGACTGCTCCGCCTGCCAGATGCACATCATCTGGCTCGGCCGCCCCAAATCCTCCCGCTAATCATCCGTAGATGTTTTCTCTTCCACATTTTTATCCTCATAAAAATGTGGTGTAAGTGCATTTATTCGCCCATAAAAGT
>CAYWWE010000023.1:0-16725 GCA_964461785.1 uncultured Bacteroides sp. | reverse complement strand
ACATTTTTATCCTCATAAAAATGTGGTGTAAGTGCATTTATTCGCCCATAAAAGTGTTGTGCATCCTTGTTTGATCCCCCATAAAAATGTAAATTTGCGCATTAATAACCAGTGATGATATGAAGCGCAGCATTTATAAGCAACTGTTGGCATGGAAGGAATCGCCTCGGCGCAAGCCTCTTATGCTCTATGGAGCCCGTCAGGTAGGGAAGACTTATATCCTGAAGGAATTCGGACAAAATGAGTTCGAGAATATGGTCTATGTCAATTGCTATAAAAATCCGGCGGTTGCTACTCTTTTTTCCGAAGATATAGATGTCAATCGGATTCTCCTCGGCTTATCGGCTTTAAGCGGACAGGAGATTAAAAAGTATCGGACGCTGGTCTTTATAGACGAGGTTCAGGAGGTTCCGGATGTTGTTGCGTCGTTGAAGTATTTCTGTGAAGATGCCCCCGAAATATTTATCGTCACGGCAGGATCGCTGTTGGGAGTTATAAATATGGACGGACGATCGTTTCCTACCGGAAAAGTGAATATTCTCCAGATGTATCCCATGACGTTCAATGAATTTATGGCGGCATCGGGCGAAGATCAGCTGCTGGAGATGATGAATGGACGGGGAGATGAGGAGCTCGTTAATGCCATGATGCCAAGATATATTGAGCTGTTGCGACAATACTATTTTGTCGGTGGAATGCCGGAAGCGGTTGAGGAGTTTGTGAGAAGCCGAACGCCTAAGTCTGTGAGGGATATCCAGCTTGATATTCTGGCGGCTTATGATGCCGATATAGCCAAACATGCGGGCAAGGACACCCAGAAGGCCCGTCTTGTGTTCGAGTCCATTCCCTCGCAATTGGCCAAGGAAAACAAAAAATTTATTTTTGGAGCTTTGAGAAAGGGGGCACGGGCGGCTGACTATGAAAATGCCATACAATGGCTTGTCGATGCCGGTCTGGTCTATAAGGTGCCCCGGCTTTCGAGGGTTGATCTACCGCTGACATTTTATATGGATAAGGATGCCTTTAAGCTGTTTGTGCTTGATGTTGGTCTTTTAGGCGCGATGTCCAAGATACCTCCCTCCATGATGATTATAGGAAACAGTGTGTTTTCCGACTATAAGGGAGCCTTTACAGAAAACTATGTCCTAACGCAGATGATAAGCGTACCGGAAACGGTGATTGGTTATTTTTCAAAAGACAATTCATCGATGGAGCTTGACTTTGTGGTTCAGACAGGCAATCATCTCATGCCTGTCGAGGTCAAGGCCGAGGAAAACGTCAGGTCAAAATCGCTGCGGCAGTTTGTTACGGTCGACAAGGGTGGCGAGATAACCGGCTTCAGATTCTCAATGAAGGGTTATATTACTCAGGATTGGATGAGGAATATACCGCTGTTTGCCGTTCATTCTTTCCTTGAGCAGATGGCATCCGAAGAATGAGAGTTGAAAAGCATCGTAAGTGTGTGATGACTAAAGCAAGAGGGTTAATTCTGCCTTTAGACGAGGGATATGGTTTAGGACAATAGCCCAAAGAATGTCGGGCTTTAACGAGTCGTAAGCATGGATAACGTAGTTTCGTGTATCTACAATCTTCCTTGCAGAGGAAATTTTGATTTCGGGATCTATTTTCAGGATACGATTCATTGCTTCGCCCATGATCTCGATATTTCTTTCTACGAATTTCCTGAAAATCACATCTGATTCAAAAATCACATATTGTTTGCCGAAGCGCTCTATTGCCATCTCAATTTCGTCAATGGCTATCATTATATCCTGAGCATATTTTCTAGTCCTGTTATCCATAAATCAGTTGTTTTGTTGAGTCGAGTTCTTTGCGGAAATATTTGTTTCTGACAGCGTCATCACATACTAGATCGACCCGACGCCCGAGTACAGATTCCAATTCATGCATAAAGCCGAAAAAGATATCAGCCCAGTCGAAACCCTCGCGGTTAATCCACTCAGCATCAAAGTCTACAGAAAAATCTACGTCGCTGTCGTCGGTGAACCGTGAAGTCAGTATGGAGCCGAACACCCATAAGCGCGCAACGCAATATTTCTTACATAGGGCCTGAATCTTGCCTATGTTTAGCTCAATTAATTTCATGTCGGCAAATTTAGTGATTTATCGGCAATTATCAAACAAAATGCGGGCGCTCCCGGCATTGCCTCGAAAGGCAGTGGGGGAGCGCCCGATAAACAGTGTAGGCGGCGATTTTACCAGTCGCAGTCGACAAACTCGAAGGTGCCGCGACCTGTGACGCGATAGCGGATTGTGTAGGCTGTCGTCGTGCCGTTGTAGACCGAGAAGTTGATGGTGTAGATCACGTCAACTCCGTCAATCGGAGCTGCGTCGGGGTGCAGGATGCCCAGAACGGCCGGGAACACCTGCGTGGCGAAGCGCTCCTTCATCGTTGCAACGACCTGCTCGTCGGTCATTCCCTCATATCCCTTGGCATACTGGGCGCGGGCGCTTGAAGCGCGGAGGTCTACGTTGCCCTGATAGGCCGATGCGCCGGTGTAATACTCATTGTTGCCGTATGAGGTGACGTATGTAGCTCCGGTGGGCTTGTCAATGTTGGCCGCAACCCAGTCTACGCATGCCTGATAGTAGAGGGTTGAGATCTCGATGCCACGGCCGGCGGGGAGGGTGATGGTCACGTTGGGATCGTAGATCCACTTGCCTCCGGTCATCACGAACTGAGAGGTCTCTGTGGCTATGCCCGTGTCGACGGTCCATTCGGTTCCATTGTAGGTCACGACGTCGCAGCGGCGTGTGGTGGTAGACGAGGCATAGTAGTTATAGACGATGTAGCGGGTGTCCCCCTCATGTGCATACGGATAGGTCACATTGCAGAATTTGGGGATGAAGATGGCTGGATCGTCGTTGGACAGATTGTCGTAGCGCTGACCCATCGACTGATAGTCGGAATGGGCGAGAACGGTAAATTCTGATGCGGCAACCCAACGGCCCGAGGTGAAGCGGTACATTGTGTTGACCTCGGTCGACGCGATCTGCACTGAGGCCGAGCGGCTCAGGGCGGTGGCGGCGGCTGCGGCTACGGGAGCCACCTCGGTGGCCACGAAGTTGCAGTAGCGCTTGCCGGCAATGGCGATGAGATAGCCCTTGACGGTGACTGTGGCGCCGTCGGTGAGCAGTGCCTTCATGGCATCGGTTGCATAATAGATGCTTCCCTGGGCGGTCTCAGCACCCTCCACAACCACATTGATATTGTTGCCTGATACCTTTACGGTGCCGGTCATGGTGCCGTAGTAGGCGGGTTCGTTGTCGGCGCGGTTGAGCACCTCGTCAAGAGCCGCTCCTGTGTAGTCTATAGGGGAGGGGTAGGTGTATGTGCCCTTACCCGTTATCTCGATCTCGGCCGATGAGCCTGACACCTGCAGGCCGCGGTTGTAAGAGCTGATCTCGCCGGCGATGGTAACCTGATCGCCGATTCCGTAGGAGGCATAGTCAAACGAGTTGCCCATATACACGAAGATGGAGCCGGTGGCATCGGTGGCGATGAAGCCGTTGGTGGCTATGCCGGTAACGTAGGCTGTGATTGTGGTCTGATCGCCTACGGCAAGAGAGCTGATCACCTCAGAGGGCTTCCACGCCGGCACGTCGGGCTCGGGGGCGGCGTTGAACACCGGGTCGGTCTGGCTCTCCTGATAGCTGGCCACTACGAGGTCGCCCTCGGCTGCCTCGGGAAACGCGGCGGCCAGCAGGGCCGGAACATATTTGGAGGCAGGGCGCGAGGGGGCGTAGGCTGTGACATAGTCGTTGTCGCTCTCCCAGGCGGCCTGATAGTTTTCTTCGGTCACAACGTAGGTCTGCGATGCCGTGGCCTTGACTGCCTCCTCAGGCAGACCGGTATAGGTGCGGTAGGTGAGCTTGACAGACGATCCGTTGCTCAGTGTGAAATAAGGGAAGGAGGGGTCGGCCAGTAGGGCGGGAACATATTCGCGGGCCGTGATGCGGTCAGTGAAATATCCCTGTGTGCCTACAGCCTTGAGCTCGGCGGCAAGGGCGTTTCCGGCAAGCGCCTTGTTGGTGGCGTTGGCGGCCAGAGTGGCATAATCGGCAGCTGTCATGGTATATTCGATGGTCTTGACATCTGTCAGTTCAGGCACCTTGAAGCCCTCGAGCTCATGATCGTTCCAGTAGTTTTCGCTACAGGAGGTCAAGGCGAGGCAGATGGCGGCCGCGCCAAGGGTGATTATGTTTGATTTCATGAGTTGCATAGTGAGTGATTAGAAGTTGACGCGGAGACGCATCGAGAAGGTGCGTCCGAAGGAGTAGAACACCTGATAGGCGTTTTCCCATGTGCCGACGGCCGACACGGGGCAGTATGCCTGCGTAACGTAGTTGTAGTTGTAGAGGTTGTTGACGTTGCCGTAGACAGTGGCGTTGAGGCCTCCCAGGTTGAAGCGGTAGCTTGCCGAGAGGTCGAGGCTGTGGCCCCAGGGTATGCGCCAGGGATCGCCGGCCACGATGGTGCCGCCGTTCTGGAGCGTCGAGGCTGTGATGTTGAGGTCGGAATAGTTGCGGGCCGCGCAGGTCCAGTCGAGGCCGAGGCGCATGCCATTAAAGGGCTTGACGATGAGACCCAGGGCTGCGGTGGTCTGTGCCGATCCACCCACCTTGACGCCTTTCTGGTCAAGAGTGGCCCAGAGGTGGTCGGGAGCGAGGATGCCGGAGGCTATGCTGCCGTTGACCGACGACAGGGGTTCGCCGTCCTGATTGTAGAAGTAACCGGTGGCGTTGGAGTCCCACTGCCAGTCGCCCAGCGAGATCATACCGTTGACCTCGAGCCAGCGTGTGGGCAGATAGGTGGCGTTGAGCTCAAGACCCATGTGGCGCGAGTTGACACCCTCCATGTTGAACACATAGCGGTCGCCGGCATGCTCGCCGGTCTCGATGTAGCCTCCCTTGGCCATGGTGCGGTCCATCCATCGGGTGTAGTAGCCGTTGAAAGTCAGGGCGAAATAGCGCGAGCGGAAGCCGTAGCCCACTTCGTAGGACACTACTTTCTCGTTGACGGCGTTGGGGTTGGTGATGTTTGAATACTGCGAGTTGAGAAATACACCGCCCGAGAAGAATGGGGCGCGGGAGATGTAGCCGGCGTTGAAGAACACGTTGTTGTGCTTGTCAATGTTGTAGTTGGCACCTCCCTTGATGGTTCCGCCGATGAAGTTCATTGTCTCGGAGCGCTCGTTGGCTTTGTCGTAGAAGAAGAAGTCGCGGCGCCAGTAGGTGTTGTTGTTGAGGGCACCCGAGAGCACGAGGTTGAGCTTCTTGTTGAGCATCGAATATTCGGCCTGGGCGTAGATGCCTTCCTGAGCGGTGTAGCCGTCGTAGTTGCGGGCCACTACATCGCCCACGCCGAGCTTCTGGTAGATGAAGTCGTAGTTGCCTGCGAGCGACGAGTTGTAGGCCTTGATCTGCTTGCGGTTGGCGTCGTCGATATAGTAGGCGCCGTCCATGAGGTTGTCGATGGTGTTCTTGTGGTGGCCTATGTAGTAGCGCACGTCGAGGCCGGCGGTGAGATTGATCTTGTTTCCGTTGCTCTGGTCGATGGCTTTTTTGTAAGACGACACGAGACCATACCACTCATGATTGTTGTTCTTGCGGGCGAGGATCATGTTTGAACCGGTGGTAGAGGCGGCGTTCATCTCCTGGATCGCGGCATAGTCGAATGTGCCGTCGGGGCAGCGGAATTTCATGTTGAGCACACCGTTGCTTGATCCGTACCAGTCGGCCGACGAGTAGCCGTTGCGGCCATATCCTCCCAGGCCGTAGCCCGAGGCGATGGACACATAGACTGCCGTAGAGAGCGACGAAGTCTCGTCGATCTGCCAGATGTGGTTGAGAGCGATCTGAGGCTTGTGATACACGTTGTAGTAGCTCGACATCTGCTTGCCGTGGCGGTCAAAGCCGTAGGAGGGATTGTAGCGGTACATGCTCTCGCCGTCCATCCAGTCCTTTACGTTCTGCCAGCCCTCGATGGAGAGGCCGTCGTAGGACGAGCGCTGGAAGTGGGTCTGTGGTGCGCCGAATGCTGTGAGGGCAATCTGGTGAGCGGCGTTGATGCGCTTCGACACGTTGATGAAGTAGTTGTAGGAGTTGTAATTGGTGCCCTGGATATATCCGTCGCCCCATTTGCGCGAAGCGAGGAGTGTGACGGCCCAGCCGTTTTTCATCAGGCCGGTCGACACCTTGAAGCCTATCTGGTTCATGTTGTCGTTGCCCATGCCGTACCAGAGTGATCCGCCTTTCTCAACGTCGATGGTGCGGGTGGTGATGTTGATTGTACCGCCGATAGATGGGGTTGACACGATTGTGGCGCCGAGGCCGCGCTGGGTCTGTATGTTTGATGCCACATCGGAGAGACCGGCCCAGTTGCTCTGGTACACGCCGCCCCATTCCATGTCGTTGATAGGAATACCGTTGACCATCATGGCCACATTGGCGCTCTTGAAGCCGCGCAGACGTGTCTCGGCATCGCCGAAGCCGCCGCCCTGACGGATGGTGTAGACACCCGGAGTGGTCTTGAGCAGCTCCATGAATTCCTGGCCGCCGAGTTTGAAGTCGATGGCGCTGGCATCGATGGTCGACATCGCTACCGGAGTCTCGCGGGTCTTACCGATCGACTGGGTCACCACTACGTCCTTGAGCACCACGGTCTCCGGTTCGAGCTTGATGATGCCCATGTCTGTGGCGGGAGCTTTCTCTACGGCCTTGTAGCCGATAAAGGAGATCCTGATTGATTTGGTTGAGGAGGGGACACGGAGCTTGAACTTGCCGTCGTAGTCGGTGGAAGTGGCGGTCGAGGTGCCGGGGATGGCTACTGTCGCTCCCGGTACCGGTTCGTTAAGCTCATCCACCACCTGCCCGACACACACGATGTCGGGTGCCGCGAAAGCGGCGATTGCAGCCACCCAGATTGCAGCGGCTATCAGAAGAAGTCTCTTCATGTGGATAATGATTTGTGAAACGTGATAGATTTCAGATAGTTATGCTCGACGCTTCAGCGGCGTGTCGCACAACTGGTATTCTTTGCCGCAAAATTAGTAAAAAACGGCCAAATGTGAAAAGATTTAACAATTCCCCTCAGCTCGCAACTGAATGCAGACGGAGCCCTCAGAGATATCCGGGATCTCTGAGGGCTCCGGTAAATGTTTATGGGGCGGTTCAGAAGTATTGGGTCATGTTGCGGGGATAGACCATCATGGCCTCGCCGATCTCGTGGGCAAAGGCAAGGCCGGTGGATGCTGCGGCTATCGTGAGGCCGAACAGGAGCGATGCGCCGGGACCGTGGGCAGTAATGATGCGGTTGGTCGACACTACAGGCTCGTTCTCTTTCCAGTTGATTAGGGGTGAGTCAGTCGACATACCGGGATAGCAGGTTGCGTCGAGGCCATCGAGGATGCCGAGAGGAGCGAGCACAACTGCAGGTGAGGCGCAGATGGCGGCGATCTTGCCGCCGCGCTCGTTCTGAGTCTTGAGCAGCTCATTGAGAGGCTCGTAGGCGGCGAGGTTTGTTGCGCCTGGCATGCCTCCGGGCAATATGAGCCATTCGGCGGCACTCATATCCTCGTCGCCAAACATAAGGTCGGCTTCGATGCGGGCGCCGTGTGCGCCGGTTACTGTGCGGCTGCCCATGATTGATACGGTCGATACCGGCATACCGGCACGACGCAGGATGTCAAGTGGAGCGAGGGCTTCAATTTCCTCGAAACCGTCGGCAAGGAATATATACGAATTTTGCATGGCTTAGGTTAAGCGTAATTTTTGGATGGTTAAAGAATCGGTTGATTTATGTGTATAATTATGCGTATTATGATAAATGCTCACAGATGGAAATTGTTCACCGGTTCTCTCTATTTTAACATATATTAACTCATGGACGCCCTGCGATAGGCTTAATCGTCGATTTGTTTGGCTCGGCTCTGTGTTTCGTGTTATCTTTGCCGCAGCAATTAAATAACTCGCCACTCGGATTGCGCATGGAAAGATCTCCTCTCATTTCGATCATTATGCCCGCCCACAATGCCGGGCGCTTCATCGCTACGGCCATAGAGGCGGTGATCGCCCAGACTTTAGGCGACTGGGAGCTGATCATCGTTGACGACGGCTCGACCGACGATACGGCCTCGGTGGCCCGGCGCTATGCGGCAGCGGATCAACGCATACGGGTCTATCTCCGTGCCGAGGCTTCGGGTGGCGCTTTTATCCCGCGCAGTGAGGCTGCGGGATATGCATCGGGCGAGGTGATAGCCGAGCTTGATGCCGATGATTATGTTGAGCCCGACTATCTCGAGAAGCTATGGAAGTGGCGCGAGGCCGAGGATCTCCAGGCTGTTTTCCCGATCTGCTACGGCTGGGATGGGACCGGAGAACCCGAGATGCTGCATAGTCCCGACATGGAGCTCGAAGGGCGTGTCTTCGCCGGGCGCGAGATGGTGAAGTTTACGCTCGATGGCTGGCGCATACACTGTGCGGGCGGACTCATTGACAGGGAGGTCTATCTGCGGTCGCTTGCCGGGATAGAAGAGTGTGAGCCGGTGTTGCGGCGGTTTCTTGACGAGTATCTTACCCGCGTCATTCTCTACAATGCCTCACGGGTGGCTATGGTGAATGTCAGATATTTTTACCGCCGGAATCCTCATTCGGTGACCAATAGGCCGGACATTGGGGCTTTTGGAGCGTTGGAAAGCCATAGGCGGGTGCTGGAGTTCGTCAGCTCGCATTACCCGGCGGAGTCGGAGGAATATGTCAGAGCCCACAGGCAGAATTTCCATGGCGTGATCGATGCCATGAGGCTATTGCTGCGGTTGCGTCCCGGCCGCGAGGATGCTCATAAGGCTAAAGGATGGATTGCCTCCGGGCGCCGGCTGATCGACTGGAAAACGCTGAGGGGAAAAGTCAGCGCCGGATATATGCTGCTGCTTCGGCTGCCCACGGCAGCCGGACTGCCGCTCCTAAGGTTGGCAGACAGGATTAAGCGGAGGTAGAGCTCCCGGAGCTCTTTCGCTTCCTGAGAAGTATGATTGTCGTGATGGTCAGGGATAATGCAGCTATTCCTCCCATTATCCAGTAGGCCGACAGCCCCGGGGCGAACGAGCCGGCGAATCCGCCTAAGCCCAGTGCGGATGAGAGAATCACCACGCCCGTTGACGAGGCGGAGTAGGCAAAGCCATAGCGGAACCGGCACACGAGATAGTTGACCACGATGTCGATGGCGCCCCTTACCGCAAAACCGATGCCGAGCCCGATGAGACCGTAGGAGCGGTAGAACAGTACGCTGCACGCCAGCCATAGCAGGTTGCCCCACACACACTCGATGAGGATGTAGGCTTTGCGGTCGCCACGGGCCACATATATGTAGCCCAACGGAAAGGTCATGATCTGGATAAGGATGCCGAGGCCCATCCAGCGCATGAGCGGGATGATGACCAAGAAGTTGTCGGTCAGGAGGAGGCGGATCAGAAGTGGTGCTGTGAGGATGAGCAGCAGCACGAGGGGCGTGGCCAGGAGCATGACGATCTCGGTCTGACGGTTGACCACCTCGCGCAGTTGCCTCCGGTCGTGGCAGCAGGCCGACAGGCGTGGGAAGTAGTCGAGGGCAAGGGCGCTGAGGATCATCCCCATATATTGGTTGGTCACGGAGTTGGCGCCTTGAAATAGACCCACATCGGCTATCGAGCCGGTGCTTCTGATAAATAGGTTGATGAGATAGCCCACAAGCTGGCCGGACAATGCTCCGATGAGCAGAATGAATCCGAGCGAGATAAGTCGCCGGGCAAGCTGACGGGTCTCCTGCCTGTCGGGCCTGAATGTGTCAGCAGCTACGATCTCCGGCTTGCGGCGGCGATAGGAGATGTAGTAGAAAAGAAAGGTGGAGAGAGCCGAGATGATCATGGCCGGGACGATACCCCGGTAGCCGAAAAAGTAGTAGAGCGGCACGCCAAACAGCAGACCCGACAATCCGCCGGCGAGAGAGGCTTTGGAGAGGGTCTTCACTTCGCCCAACCCCTGCAGCAGGGCGAGGAAGCCTGCTCCGGCTATCGAGAAAGCGAGGAAAAAAGACAGCCAGAGATAGGACGAGGTGTGGGAGAAATCGCCGAAAGTGAGATGACTCCACAAGGGCGCTCCTGCTGCGCACACCAGGGCTCCGAGAAGTGCGGTCGCCCCGAAGAGCTTTATCGTGGTGGCGAGGATCTTGGGCAGGGTGGCAGGATTGGTCTTGTTGGCTGCCACTTCTTTCACCACGGCGAGATTAAGACCCAGACTGCAAAGCTGTTGCAATGGGGCGGTGGATGACTGGTATAGAGTAGAGATACCCATGCCCGAGGGCCCGAGAAACAGCGCAACGAACTTACCCCTCAGCAGGCTGATGAGCATGGTGAAGATCTGGACGCCTCCGAAAGCCGATATGCGACGCAGGATGTTCGGGTAGCTGTTTTCGTCTCTTAACCCCGTCATGGACTAAAGCCGGTGAGATTGCTTCATTTCACCCATTCGAGGGGATTGAGTTTGGCGCGCTCCTTGCGCAACTCGAAATGGAATGTTGTGGCGCCGCCTTCTTCGTCGCTTGCCGTGAGGATGCGTCCCACAACCTGCCCGGCTTTCACCTCCTGACCTTTGGTGACGGCCACTGACGCGAGATTGGCGTAGAGCGAGATATACTCCCCGTGGCGCACCATGACGATGTTGGCGTAGCCCGGAAGACGGAAGATGGCGCTGACCTGGCCGGCGAAAATGGCCCGGGCATCGGTGCCGGGAGCCACTTCGATGTCTATGCCGCTGTTGTTGGTCTTGACGTGCTTGAGCTCGGGGTGGTTCTGTAGGCCGAATCCGCGTACAATGCGGTATCGCCCGGCCACAGGGAAGAGCAGCCGTCCCTTGTTGGCCTCGAACGAGCCCGTGAGCTGCCTGTCTGCCTCGGCTTCGGCGTCGAGCGGTTTCTTGCCGGACGGTTTGGGCTGTTCTTTAGGTGCGGGAGCCGGGGTGGCCGGTTGGGTGGCCGGCTTGTTCTGCGACTCCTTGGCTGCAGCTTTTTTCTTTTTCTCTGCTGCGGCTTTCTCGGCAGCTGCTTTTTTGGCGGCTGCTTCCTTGCGCTTGCGTTCGGCTTCGATGCGGGCCTGCTCCTCAGCGATAAGGCGATCGAGCTCGCGGTCGAGTGCCTCGGCCTTCTTCTGCTTCTCGGCAAGGACGGCTTTCAGGTCGGAGCCTTGCTTGCGAAGCTCCCTGACGAGCGAGTCGGTGGCCGATTGCTCGCGTGCAAGCATATCCTGCTGCGATTTAAGGGTGCCGAGAGCCACTGCGCGCTCGCTTCGCGACGATTCGAGCAGCTCGCGGGCATGGCCGACGGTGCGGGCGGCCTCGGTGAGCTCCCGGGTGCGACGGGTGCGCCAGGCGTCAAACTCCTTGAGATAGCGCATGCGCCTGTAGGCCTCGTTGACCGACGAAGCCGAGAATATGAAGGCGAAGGGAGAGTTGACATCGGGATAGAGCTGCTGGCGCTTGAGAGCCGCGGCATAGGTGTGGCGCAGGGCGTCGAGACGTTGGGTGAGCAGGTTGAGCGAATCGACACGTAGAGTGATGGCGCGGTCGAGCGAGTCGATGCCTGTCTGAGAGGCCTCTATCTCCATCCGGCTTTCGGCCATGCGGCGTTGCAGGGTGTTGAGGCGGTTGAGGTTGCGCTCAGTGGCACGCCTGTTGTCGGTTATGGCCTGACCGGTTTTCTTCACTTCGGTAGCCACGGCCTGCTTCTCGCGCTTGATGCTTTTGATGTCGCGTTTGGGTGTGGCACCGAACAGAGCCGTTGCAAACAGGGAGGTGATGACTGTAAAGAGAAGAGTGCGGAGCACGATATTATTGACAGATTGATAGGGTCCCTTGCGGGGGGACGGTTAGTTGATCGTAGATGGAAGGGATTTGATCAGAGCATTGATGTCGAGCGGCCGGTAGTTGCGTCCGAGCGTGAGGGGTTTTGTCTCCACGTCGTCATCCCATCTGGCGCGGCTGAAGTCCCATTCGATCATGATCTGGAGATCTTTATTGTTGAGGCGGGTGGTGACAAGGAGCGACGATGCCAGAGCGCCGTGAGGATCGGCTGTGTCGGCCGAGATGTATGTGGCATTGGCCTGCTGCCCTCCCGAGGTTTCGACCGACAGGATGGCAAGGGCACCCGATGGTGCTATCGCGAAGCTGTAGGAGGCTGCGGCGGGCTGGTGGCGGGGAGTCAGCATCCAGGGCTGTCCCGGCTGTGTGCGGCGGATGGTGAAGAGGTCTTTCATCCCGACGGTGAGTGAGTCGGCCCCGAGGATGAAGGCGCGCCCCGTGAGCAGGTCCTGAATATTGTCGACCGAAGCATCGAGGCCGCCGAGCGCCGAGGCTACCGGCACGCTCAGATATTGCTTGTTCATCTTCTCGACGAGGGTGAGCGAATCGGGGGTGATCTGTACCACCGCTACTTCAAGGCCGAACATCCTCATCGACATGTTGACCATTGTGCCACGGTCAAACACTGCCGTCCCGCCGATGGAGAATTTCTGAGGTGAGAGCAGCTTGAGGGTGAAGGGCACTCTGATCTTTTGCCAGGGGGTGTAGCTCCCGACCATTGAGGCGAAATCGCTTATGGCGGTGGAGGCGGCCGCTGATCCGGCTGCTGACTCTTTCTGTGAGCGGCATCCGGCCACTGTGATCATGGCCAGAAAGGCGAGCAGGAGAGCGAGCCGCGACGGTAGAACCCTGAGGAGTCTATTCATAGAAATAAGTCTTATGGGTGACCTTGCGCTTGAGCATATCCGAATCCGGGTCGAGCTCGAGAGCCTCTTTCCAGTATTCGAGAGCCTTGTCGGGCTCCTGAAGCATGAAATAGATGTCGCCGGCGTGTTCGAGCACTTCGGCGCTGAGCTCATCGCCATCCTCCTCGCTGAGCTCGATAGTGCGGTCGATCATCTCGCGGGCTTTCTCGTAGTCGCGGCGTTTGAAAAGCACCCAGGCGTAGGTGTCGAGCGTGGTGGGATCGTCGGGGCGTCCGGCCACTGCCTTGGTGATGAGATCCAGCGCATGATCCAGATCCCGGTCGTTGCAGGCCAGGAAATAGGCGCAGTTGTTCATGGCCAGATAGTTGGCCGGATTGAGGCGGATGGCTTCCTCGTAGCACACGAATGCCGAGTCAGTCTCCTCGAGGTTATACAGCGCATCGCCGATCGAGGTTATGAAGTTGCTGCGGGTCTCGTTGTCGAGGTTGGTATTGTCCGCGGCTGCACTCAGCAGATCTATCGCTTCCTGTCCGCGACCGAGATTGGTCAGGGCTGCGGCGCCCATCAGGGGCAGCTGTGTATCGTCTGGAAAGTAGCCCATTGCCAGCTCGGCAACCGACGAAGCCCGCTCATAGTTCTGGGTGGTGATGAACAGCGAGCACAGCATCCGCCAGCGCTCCACATTCGACGGGTCGAGATCAGTCTCGTATATCAGCTGTTCGGCAGCCGGACCATATTCGCCTATGGCGGCGAGATAGTCGCCATAGAGTCCGTGGATGGCGCTCTCGTGGGGATGCTGATCGATGAGACGGTCAAAAAGCGCGGTGATACGGTCGCGCTGCGACGGCTCGCGGTAGAGTTTGCTCACATAGTCGCGCATCAGTTCGGTCTTGGTCTCGACATCGAGATCGGCCTGTCCGAGCGCAAGGAAGATCTCGCGGTCGTAGGCCGTGGAATCGCCCCGGTTGAGAAACAGATTGGCGCGCGAGTAATAGGCTATTCCGCTCGTGGGGTCGAGCTCTATGGCTTTGTCGTAGAATATCAGCGCCGAGTCGGGGCGGTTGAGCTGACTATATACGTCGCCTGCCATCACTGCATATTCCGATGATGTGGGCGATCCCTCCAGCAGCCTGCGTGCCTCGCGCAGGAGTGCCGTGGTATCGCCCTGCTGGAGATATGCCCTCATGCGCATGCTCGAGAGAGGAATCGACATCCCGTCGCGGGCTTCGATGGTGTCATACACGGCAAGAGCCTCGCGGATATCGTCGGCGCGCCCGGTCTTCATGAGGGTCTGGGCATAGATCCCGGCTGCTTCGGGCCGCCCGGGATTGTTTTCATACAGGCGCTTTAGCATGAGCCGGGCATCATCAGCGTAACCGAGGCGATCGGCTGCCTGGGCGGTGAGCGACACGGTGTAATAATCTGCGGTCCCCGCACCGTCTACGGCATAGTCGCGCATGAGCCTGTAGGCCGAGGCTGTGGCTGCTGAGTCTTCGGGGGTGGTATATGCAAGGACGAAACGCCCGTATTCCCAACCGAGAAACGAGTCAGTGGGATTGGTCTCGTATGCTCTGACCACCAGATCGGCGTATGCGTCGAGCTCACCCTGCTCCTTGTGGCGCAGGGCTTCGAGAAAAATCATGTCGGCTTTGCGCTCAGCCCGCATCGAGGCGGCTTTGCGTCGGGCCGATGTGGGGTTGTTGACCGCCGCCATCGCGGTGACGACAGTGGCGGCAAGAGCTATAATTAACAGGAGTTTCCGCACGGGTAGAGAGTAAATAGAGGAAAGAGAGAGGAGTTTATGTCTAAGGATGGGGTGATGAGTTTATTCGAGCCCTGTGTGGCCGAAGGCGCCTTTGCCGCGTTTGGTCTCGTCGAGACGCTCAACGGGTTCCCATTCCACATGGGTATAGTCCGTGATCACCATCTGGGCGATACGCTCGCCGGGATTGATGGTAAAGGGGGTGTCGCTGAGGTTTATGACGATGACGCCGATCTCGCCCCGGTAATCTGCATCGACAGTGCCGGGGGTATTGACAATGGAAATGCCGTGGCGCAGGGCGAGGCCGCTGCGGGGGCGGATCTGACACTCGTGGCCCTGAGGGAGCTGAATGGCCAGTCCGGTGGGCACCAGTGCGCGCTGGAGAGGCTTGAGCACTATGGGCTCCTTGATGGCCGCATGGATGTCCATGCCAGCAGCCGAGGGGGTCTCGTAGGCGGGCAGATCGTAACCCGACTTGTTGATTATCTTGACTTTGATTCGTTCCATGATGGTGGAGGATTATTTCTCGCGCATGAGCACGATTATGGGTGTGCCGGTAAAGTCCCAGTTTTCGCGGATCTTGTTTTCGAGATAGCGGCGGTAGGGCTCCTTGACCCACTGGGGCAGATTGCAGAAGAAGATAAATGTGGGCACCTGAGCTCCCTTGAGCATGGTCACATACTTGATCTTGATGATCTTGCCCTTGTTGGCAGGTGGGGGATATGCCGAGATCACCTCGAGCATCACGGTGTTGAGCTGCGATGTGGGCACCACGCGCTTGCGGTTTTTGTAGACCTCCAGAGCAGTCTCTATCACCTTATAGATGCGCTGCTTGGTGACGGCTGATGCAAAGATGATGGGGAAATCGGTGAAGGGGGCGAAGCGGTCGCGGATGGCTTTTTCGAAGTGCTTGATGGCGGCGGTGGACTTGTCCTCGACAAGATCCCATTTGTTGACACACACCACCAGACCCTTCTTGTTCTTCTGTATGAGAGAGAAGATGTTGACATCCTGCGCCTCGATGCCTCGGGTGGCGTCTATCATCAGGATACACACGTCGGAGGCTTCGATGGCGCGGATCGAGCGGATCACCGAGTAGTATTCGATATCTTCGTTGACCTTGGTTTTCTTGCGGATGCCGGCGGTGTCGACCAGATAAAAGTCAAATCCAAACTTGTTGTAGCGGGTATAGATGCTGTCGCGGGTCGTGCCGGCGATATCGGTCACGATGTGACGGTCCTCGCCGGTAAAGGCGTTGATGATCGACGACTTGCCGGCATTCGGGCGTCCTACGATGGCAAACTTAGGTATGTCGTCGAGCGAGGTGTCGGGATCGGCTTCGGGCAGTTTCTCCACCACGGCATCAAGCAGGTCGCCTGTGCCGTAGCCGTTGCTGGCCGACACGGGATAGGGATCGCCCAGCCCGAGCGAATAAAATTCGGCAGTGTTGTAGAGCCAGTCGGATGAATCGACCTTATTGGCCACCAGAAGCACCGGTTTGCGGCTCTTGCGCAGGATCTCGGCTACATGATCGTCGAGGTCGGTGACGCCGTTCATGGCGTCGACTACAAATAATATTTCGTCGGCCTGCTCGATGGCGAGCTCGACCTGTTTGTTGATCTCTCCTTCAAATATATCTTCGGAGTTGACTACCCAGCCTCCGGTGTCGACGATCGAGAAGTCTTTGCCGTTCCAGTCAACGCGGCCATACTGGCGGTCGCGTGTGGTGCCGGCAGTGGGGTCGACGATCGCTGTGCGCGTCTGGGTGAGGCGGTTAAAGAGAGTGGACTTACCCACATTGGGTCGTCCGACTATTGCTATCATTTGTCCCATGATGGATGGTTCAATCGGTTAAGCAGCAAAATTACTAAAAAAATCTGATAAAACCGGAAAATGTCCGTTGCCGGCGGCTCACTCTATGTAGCCGAACGAGCGGAGCTTGTTCTCACGGTTGCGCCAGTTGGGCTCGACCTTGACAAAGAGTTCGAGGAAGACACTCTTGCCGAAAAATTTCTCGATATCCTTGCGGGCCTCAATGCCCACGCGCTTGATCATTGAGCCACCCTTGCCGATGAGGATGCCTTTCTGGGAGTCGCGCTCCACATAGACAACGGCCATGATGTGGATGGCGGTCTCCTTTTCCTCGAATTTCTCCACAATCACTTCGGCCGAGTAGGGGATCTCCTT
>CAYWWE010000022.1:0-26568 GCA_964461785.1 uncultured Bacteroides sp. | reverse complement strand
GCTGCGCAATGCGTCTGTTGGTGGAAACATTCAATAAAGGATCAGATTTTTTAGTGAGGGGAAATAATATTTTCGTACCTTTGCAGGAAGATGCGACTACAGCGATTTACACCTTTCAGCCTCCGTCTGGGACACCGGCTCGTCGACTATGACCGACCGGCGGTGATGGGCATTGTAAATGCCACACCTGACTCGTTTTATGCGGCAAGCCGAAGCCGCGGAGCCGATGCCGTGAAGACTCGTGTCGAGGCTCTTGTAGCGGCCGGTGCGGATATGCTTGATGTCGGGGGATACTCCTCGCGTCCGGGTGCCGACTTTGTGAGCGAGGCCGAGGAGACCGATCGTCTGGCGATGGCGCTGACGGCCCTGCGGTCGGTGGCTCCGGATATACCGGTGTCGGTCGACACATTCCGCGCCTCGGTTGCTTCTGTTGCCGTGAGGGAGCTCGGAGCTGACATTGTCAACGATATTTCGGCCGGGGGTCTCGACCCGGAGATGATAGCTACGGTTGCGGCTCTCGGAGTGCCTTACATTGCAATGCACATGCGTGGCAATCCGGCCACGATGCAGTCGCTTACCGACTATCCGTCGGGAGGGGTGGCGGCAACCGTGGTGGCAGAACTGTCGCCGACGCTCCGCGAGCTTGCATTGCGTGGTGTGGCCGATGTGATCGTTGATCCCGGATTTGGTTTTGCCAAAACACTGGATCAGAACTATGAGCTGATGGATGATCTCGGCGAGCTGATAAGCATAGTGGAGCGTCCGGTGCTCGTCGGCATTTCGCGCAAGTCGATGATCACCCGGGCCCTCGGGATAGATGCCGCCGATGCATTGCCGGCCACAACAGCACTCCATTTCGCAGCTCTGCTTCAGGGAGCTTCGATATTAAGGGTTCACGATGTGGCTGAGGCCCGGCAGACGGTAGAGCTTGCATCACGTCTGAACACGACAGAGCGTCCGCAGTGTTCGGTTTTCTTTCCTGCCAATAACCAAATTTCATTTCATTCCGAGCAATTACCGTGATAGATTCCTTTGGCCTTCGCGACATACTCGACATAGCTCTTGCGGCCCTCCTTCTTTATTATATCTACAAGATAATGAAGGAGAGCGGCACCATCAATATCTTTTTCGGCATTCTGGCTTTCATCGTGGTGTGGGTCTTCACCTCTCAGATCCTTGAGATGAAGCTCATCGGGACGATCCTCGACAAGTTTATGAGCATAGGCCTTCTGGTGCTTGTCATTCTCTTTCAGGATCAGATTAAACGTTTTCTTGTGGCGCTGGGCGATCATAAACGCTGGTCGTTTCTCAGAAAACTTTTCCACCATACCCGCAAGGACGAGAACGAGCGCGATATGCGGCGCTATGTCCTCCCTATTGTCTATGCCTGCATGAATATGGCCAAGACAAAAACCGGAGCACTCATAGTGATCCAGCAGGACATATCGCTTGAGAGCTATGAGAAGAGCGGCGACATCATCGATGCCCTCATCAATGCCCGCCTTATCGAAAACATATTTTTCAAGAACTCGCCGCTCCACGACGGCGCGCTGATCATAGCCCACGACAGGCTTAAGAGTGCGGGATGCATCCTTCCGGTTAGTCATGACCAGAATATCTCGCGCTCTCTGGGTCTGCGCCACCGCAGCGCACTGGGCATTTCACAGGCCACCGATGCATTTGCCATAGTGGTGAGTGAGGAGACCGGCAATATATCTGTTGCTCACAAGGGAACACTCAACACGCGCCTTACTTCGGCCGAGCTCGAGCATAGGCTTTCAAATGCCTTTCTAAACGATTAGCCGTCTTCATCTGTTTTACAATCATAACAGAAATGAAATTATCCTACTTATGAAAACATTTGAAGAATTAGGCGTGAGCGAACCGCTCAGAAAAGCGATTTCCGAATTGGGATTTGAATCTCCGATGCCCGTGCAGGAAAAGGTGATCCCTCACCTGCTCGACGACAACAGCGCGGATGTGGTTGCACTCGCGCAGACAGGCACAGGCAAGACGGCTGCTTTCGGTCTGCCCGTCATCCAGCGAATCAATACTTCGGAAAGGAAACCTCAGGCACTGATTCTGGCGCCTACGCGAGAGCTCTGTCTACAGATAGGCAGTGACCTCGCCGACTTCTCCAAATATATTCCACAGCTCAAGGTGCTCCCCGTTTATGGCGGATCATCGATCGAGAGCCAGATACGTGCCCTTAAAGAGGGGACGCAGATCATCGTGGCAACTCCCGGTCGACTGATCGACCTTATCAAGAGGGGCGTGGTGAATCTCCACGATGTCCATACCGTGGTGCTTGACGAGGCCGACGAGATGCTCAACATGGGCTTCCTCGATTCGATCGACGAGATCCTCTCGCATGTGCCGGAGGAGCGCAAGATGCTTTTCTTCTCGGCCACTATGCCCGACGAGATCGCCCGCATCTCCAAAAAGTATATGAAGCAGCCGGTCGAGTTTGTGATCGGTAACAAGAATGAGGGTGCGCAGAATGTGAAGCATGTCTACTATATGGTCAATGCCCGCGACAAATATCTGGCGCTGAAACGCATTGCCGATGACACCCCCAATATCTACGCCATCATATTCTGCCGCACCCGTCGCGACACACAGGAGATAGCCGACCGTCTGATAGCCGACGGATATAATGCCGATGCTCTCCACGGCGACCTCTCACAGCAGCAACGCGACATTGTGATGAAGAAATTCCGCGACCGTGTGATAACGCTGCTCGTTGCAACCGACGTGGCTGCCCGCGGTCTGGATGTCGACGATCTCACCCATGTGATCAACTACGGTCTGCCCGATGATACGGCTGTATATACCCACAGGTCGGGGCGTACGGGCCGAGCCGGCAAGACCGGTGTGTCTGCCGCCATCATCCACTCGCGCGAGAAAGGCAAGCTGCGTGAGATCGAGAAGAAAATCGGAAAGACGTTTGAGCGCAAAGAAGTGCCGACACCTCAGCACATCATCGAGAAGCAGCTGTATAATCTGGCCGATCGGCTTGAGCGCGTGAAGGTAGACGACGAGGAGATCAGCAAGTATCTTCCCGGAGTGCAGCGTAAACTCGAATGGCTGTCGGGCGAAGATCTGCTCAAACGTATCCTCTCGCTGGAGTTCAACCGACTGCTCGATTACTACCGCGATGCTCCCAAGATAGACTTTATCGACGAGAAACCCCGCAAGGAACGTCCGCAACGCGAACGTCCTGCGGATCCGAAAGAAAAGGACCGTCGCACTGCCGAGAAGGGTATGTCGCGTATCTATATCAACGCCGGTAAGGCCGACGGATTCTATGCCGGCAATCTGATCGATATGCTCAATCATCTTGTCCCCGGCAAGCGTGTAGATGTGGGCCGCATTGACCTGATGCCCAACTATTCGCTCTTTGACGTGGCCGAAGCCGATGCCCGCAGGGTAGTGGATGGTCTGACGGGCGCTGACTTCCTCGGCAAGCGCATCTATTGTGAGGTGGCCGACCGCGATAAGGATTATGCCAAGGCATCTACACGCAAAAAAGGGAAGCATCCTGCCGTAACGGAAAGCGACGAGGCCGATCTGGAGAGCGTGCACGATTTCTTCCTGCGCCGGTCACGCGCCAACGACACCGGACGCAAGCAGTCGGCATCGCGCCCACGAAAGAAAAAAGGTTAATTCAACTATATGCTAAAAAAAATCCTGCTCTCTCTTACCGTCGCGTCGTCGGTGGCATTGCCCTTCAGCGGGTATGCCATCACGGCTGCTGACGCTTTTGTCAAAGCACCGTCAAGCGTTATGCCGCTTATCGAGGAGTCGACACGCCTCGATATGATAGACTATTTCAATGCGGGCAGCGACCGTGCGTCGCGTAACGCGCTCTATGGCAACAGCCGCATCACGTCGCTGACGCCCGAGCACATCGTGATCGAGGCCACGGCAGCTTCCACATTCGAGATCATCACGCTTGCGGGAGCCAATGATACCGTATTGGCTGTCATCCAGACCGTTGCCACTCCGGTGCCCGACAGTAAGATAACTCTCTACTCCTCTTCATGGGAAGCTCTACCGGCAGCTTATTTCACGGCTCCCGATATTGAGCAATGGCTCTCATCGGAGGCGGGCAAGTCGGGCCGCGATGAGGTGGAGGCTATGCTTCCGTTCATGCTGTCGAGCTGTGCCTACAATCCTGAATCCCGGGAGTTTGTCTTCACCAACCGAGCCCCGGAATTCCTGTCGGAGGAGGTGTATGAACCCCTTAAACCGCTTCTTCGCAGTAGTCTGACATACGCTTGGGACGGCAAGCGCCTCGCAATCCGCAAATGAGAAGTCAGGGCTCGCTGTTTGGGCCTAATCCGCTCAGTGTGACGGCACTGAGCAGGATTATCGCGGGCTTGCTCGCTACGTCGGATCTGCGCGACGTATGGGTCACGGGTGAGCTGATTGATCTCCGGGCGTCGGGTGGCCACTGCTATATGGAACTCATCGACAAGGAGATGGCTTCCGGAAAGGTCAATGCCCGCATCCGTGCCATCATGTGGGCTAACGTAGCCCCCGGGCTTGGCAGGAAATTTCTGGAGGCCACCGGACAACGCCTTGTCGGTGGACTCAAGGTGATGGTCAAGGGTACGGTAAATTATCACCCTTCATTCGGTATGTCGCTTGTGATTACCGATATAGATCCGTCATATACCCTTGGCGAGGCTGAGCGGCGGCGCCGTGAGATTCTCGCCCGCCTTACTGCCGACGGTGTTATCGAGCTTAACCGATCGCTCGGATGGCCGGAGCCTGTGCTGAGGATTGCTGTCGTGTCAGCTCCCGGAGCCGCCGGCTATGGCGATTTTGTCAATCAGCTTTATTCCTCGTCGAGGCGGTTCCGCTTCGGCGTGGAGCTGTTTCCGGCGGTGATGCAGGGCGAAAAGACTGTTGGCTCATGTATTGCGGCTCTTGATGCCATAGCCGCCCGAAGCGAAGAATTTGATTGCGTGGTCATGATCCGTGGAGGTGGCTCAACGGCAGATCTGCAGAGCTTCGACGACTACAATCTCGCCCTCAACGTGGCGCAGTTTCCCTTGCCGGTCATAGTCGGCATAGGCCACGAGCGCGATGTGACCGTGCTCGATTATGTAGCCGCAATGCGTGTAAAGACTCCTACGGCAGCCGCTGAATGGCTCATTGCGAGGGCGGGGGAGAGCCTTGATTATCTACAGAAGGCCGGTGATGAGATCTTGGCGGTAGTGTCGCAGCGCATCAACGGATGCCTCACACAGCTATCATATTTCGAGGGTATGCTCCCTACTGCTGCCAGAGCGGCAGTTGACCGTTCGAGGTCGTTTATCGACGGATCGCGGGTCATGCTCGCGGGTATAGCGAGTGGGCGGCTCAGACCGGCCGAGGCATCTCTCGATGCCACGGCAAAGGCGCTGAAGGTAGCGGTCTCGACCGTGCTGGAGCGAGCGTCTGATCGCCTCGACAGCTCCGGATCGCTTCTCGATGCATTGTCGCCGGTAGCGACGATGAAACGCGGATTCACAATGACTCGAACCTCCGACGGTAAGACAGCAACCTCGGCGGCGCAACTTTTGGAGGGATCGGAGATTTTCACTACCTTTGCCGACGGCTCAGTGTGCTCCGTCGTCAGTCGGCGGGAAATGAAATAGATCACTCACCCCACATTTCTTCTATCACGATGTCACCCGAATTCCAACCGGTAAAAGAACTCAAATATGCTCAGGCTGTTGCCGAGCTCGACAACATTTTGCGCACCATGCAGAGTGACCGTTGCGACATTGATATGCTCTCGGCCTACACCCGGCGCGCCACTGAGCTGATCAAGGAGTGCAGGGCCCGGCTGACGGCTACCGAAGGCGAACTGCGCGATATTCTGGCAGACTTAGCCCCCGAAGCGTGACTGAGATTATGATTTCAGGCTTGATCAGGAGGGCGGCCCCGTTGCTGGCAGTCGCTGTCTTTAACAGCTCTATCCAAGCTGCTGATCCGGTTTCGGGTCCACCGGTCCCCACTGATATTTCAGCAACAGAAGCCGACTCCGTCATCAACATAGGACAGGTGTCTGTCACAGCCATCAAGCAGGGTCTTGATCTCAGGCTCCAGCCGGTTTCGTCGACTGTGGTGGGGCGTGCCGAGGCAGAGCGCCTGGGCATCGTCTCGATGAAGGATGTAAGCGAGATAGCTCCTAACTTTTATATACCCGACTATGGGTCGCGCATGACATCGAGCATCTATGTGCGCGGACTCGGAGCGAGGATAGATCAGCCTGTCGTGGGGCTTAACGTAGACAATGTCCCGTTTCTCAATAAGGATTCCTACGACTTCGATCTGTTTGATATCGAGCGTATTGAGGTTCTCCGTGGTCCCCAGTCGATTCTTTACGGGCGTAACACCATGGGAGGTCAGATCAATATCTACACACTCTCGCCGATGCATTTCAACGGCACACGCGTCTTGGCGTCCGTTGCCTCCGGACCTCAGATCAAGGCCGGTGTGAGCCACTACGGGAGTCTCTCGCCCGAGCTCGCCATGGGCATCTCCGGCTACTTCAATTATCTCGACGGCTTTTTCCGTAATGCATGGACGGGGAGCAAGGTCGATAGGGAGAAAAGCGGCTCGTTGAGATGGCGTACAGAGTGGAATCCATCACGGAGCGTCAAACTAAGCAATGTCGCTGCAATGAGTCTGTCGCGTCAGGGAGGCTATCCCTACGAATGGGCCGGCTCAGGTGAGATCGCCTACAACGATACCTGCTATTATCGCCGGAATGCATTCTCAGACGGATTGACAGTGAGATATAACAGCGCACGGGGATGGAACCTGGCGTCTATCACCTCTCTCCAATATATCGACGACGAGATGGGGCTGGATCAGGATTTCCGCCCAGTCGACTATTTCACTCTTGTTCAGGGGCGCCATGAGTGGACGGTGACGCAGGATCTCGTGATCCGCGGCAAAAAGGGCGGATATGAATGGCTGGGAGGTGTTTTCGGCTTCTCTCGCCACACCTCGATGAACGCACCCGTCACCTTCAAAGCCGACGGTATTGCCAACCTCATTGTCCATTACCGAAATGAATTTAACCCATATTATCCCATAGTGTGGGACGATGACACTTTTGTGCTCGGATCGGAGTTTTCATATCCCGTGTTTGGATTTGCGGCTTATCATCAGAGCACATACCGCCTTGGCGACCTCACGCTGACAGGAGCGCTGAGGCTCGACTATGAGCACGCCGCGCTACGTTACCGCTCGACTGCCAACAGTTCATATACGATCATGGATGCTTCGCGTCCCGGCGAGCAACCGTCGGTTTTTGACCGCCGGCGTGTCGATATCGACGATACCGGGCGGTTGTCGCAGCATTTCCTTGAGCTATTGCCTAAATTTACCGCTACATGGCGTCTGCCCATGCCGTCGGCCTCAGATGTATATATCTCAGTAGGCAAAGGATATAAAAGCGGAGGCTATAATACGCAGATGTTCTCGGACGTGCTCCAGCAGCGCATCATGGGCATGATGGGAATGGCCGAGAAATATGATGTTGACGATATAGTGACCTATAAGCCGGAGAAAAGCTGGAATTACGAGGTAGGAGCCCACATAACCTGTGCTGAGGGAATGGTGGGGACTGATCTCTCGGCATTCTTCATTGATATTCGGGATCAGCAGCTCACCATGTTTCCCGAAGGCACTACGACCGGCAGGATTACCACCAATGCCGGACGCTCCCGCTCTGTGGGGGTTGAGGCCACAATCCGCTACAATCCGTCGTCGTCATGGCTCATCTCGACCAGCTATGGATTTACCGACGCTCGCTTCCGCGACTTTTGGGATGGCAGGACCAACTATCGGGGCAAGCGTGTGCCCTACGCACCGTCAAACACTCTTTTCGGGTCGGTCACTTACAGGCTTCCCTTTTCCGGCTCTCCGCTCATAGACATGATGACCGTCAATGTCAACTGTCGGGGCATTGGTCCGGTGTACTGGAATGAGTCTAACAGCTACCGACAGTCGTTTTACGCACTGCTCGGAGCATCGGTCAGTTTCAGACGGGACTGGTGGAACCTTGATCTTTGGGCTGAAAATCTGACGTCGACGAACTATGATGTGTTCTCATTTGTTTCTGTCTCAGAGACTTTCTTTCAGCGCGGCCGTCCTCGCCAGATTGGTGCGACACTGCGTCTGCTCTTTGAATAATAATCATTGATATTTTTAACTCAAGTATGAAGAAAAATTTTAGGAAATATCTTCTCGCAGGCGCGGCACTCCTTGCCGTGGCCGGATTGTCTTCGTGCAGCAAAGATGATCCCGATGTTACGATCGATCGCGGCGATGCCGAAACAGTTACATCTCCGGCAGGTCGACTGTTTATGAGCAAAAGTGGAGTCGGTACCGCTGCATGCACGATTGAATATTACGAAAAGACGAAAACCGCCGATGTCAGAATCAATTCTACCATGTCAAACGGTATGAGTTTCACTTATACCTATACTGACGTGCCTTACAAGACGGACAAAAACGGCTTGCGGGAAATAGACGCGACGGTAAAAGAACAAGGCAACCAGACTTCTTCCAAAGTCGAGATCTATAGCGGATCAGTGCCTTCGTCAATACTTCTGACAGAGGAAGCAGTTGTCTTTTCCGCCAAGGCTGATGACACTCAGTCGGTAGTCTTTATTCCGAATAAGTCGGTATGCGCGGGCTCTACGGCAGTGACATCGGCTGCGGGCACGTTCACCACTAAGGAGACATCCTATATCATCTCCTTCACAAGCGACACTAAAGCCGATATTACGGTCAAGAATGCCAAGTTTGCCCAGAATATGCCTTCGGTCGGCGACATGGTATTCTCAAATCTCGACGTAACTTATAATGAGGATGGCTTTGTCCTGACAAGCGCGTCGCTTATACCGACCATTGCAGGTGTTCCCTATCCTACGTTTGCGATCAGCGATCTTCGCATGGAGGTTGATCTTGAGGATCTCGGTGATGCCGATTTCACCTTCAAGTGCAGCGCATTCGGTCAGGTGTTCACCGTAAAGGCCGACGATATGTATTGCCTTCCTACAGCACAGAATCGCTAAACCGAGTTATCGCGATATAAAATCAATCGGGCTGCCCATCCTTGTCGGATAGGGTGGCCCGAAACTTTATTTCACCGTATCTTGATGCCGAGTGGATTGATGTAATAAATCTTGCTTGTCGCACGGGTGGTTGCAGTATAGAGCCACCGGTAATAGTCGATGCCGTGCATTTCCGGCGGGATGAAGCCCATATCGACATAAACCTCCTCCCACTGTCCGCCCTGACTCTTGTGGCAGGTCACCGCATAGGCATATTTTACCTGCAGAGCATTGAAATAAGGATCGGACCGAAGCATCTTCAACCGGGTTGTCATCGGAGTGGACTGGGTGAACACTTCAGGATCAGCCAGAATGTCCTGCGTGAGTTGCTGCATACGCGCCGGGGGCAGAGCCGGCCCCTCGCTAAGGAGGGTGTCAAGCATGATCTTACATTCGAGGTTGATGTCGCGGTCGGGCAAAGTAAGCTCGACATCAGCCCAGCGTAGCCCGTAGCGCGATTCGGTCGCAATGATTCTGTTCACGACGGCTATGTCGCCGTTGGCAATGAAGTCGAGGCCTTTGATCTTGGCGCTCCAGAGATAATTGTTTTTGGCAATCATGAGCCGTTCGCCACGGCTCAATTCCTCCTCGCGGTCGAGAATACGTCCGCGTATCGAGAGGTTGAAGGCAACGGCACGGCGGTTGCTGCGGGTAATGATAATCGTTCCTTCGGCTCCTGCTTTGGCGTAGCTCGATGATATTGAATCCTCCAGCTCCTCGCCGTTCACCGCAAGGACATCAGGAAATTTTGACACATGGAGCACAGGCTCGGGAAGCACTTTTTGTCTCAGAGCGCGCCTGAACCATGTGGCATTATAGAGGATGCCGCTGTCGGTTGCCTGTCTCACTGTCTGGGTCATCACTGTGTGTACAACTCTAAGCCCCAGACGCTTGAGAGCGGCCACACTCATAGCCGGACTTTCAAGCGATCCTACGGGAGGGAGCTGCGCCGTGTCGCCCAGCAGGATCATCCTGCATCCCTCTCCCGAGTAGACGTAATACACGAGATCTTCGAGCAGCGACGGACGCCCTTCGGTCGAATTGTCGGCAATCATCGAGGCCTCGTCGATGATGAAGACTGCGTTGCGCATATTGTTTGGCGCAACCGAAGCGAAGCCATAATTGTCGGCAGGGGAGGGCGGACGGTAGATGCGGCGGTGGATGGTAGAGGCGAAAGTTCCCGCATAGTTGCCGAACACCTTGGCTGCGCGGCCCGTAGGGGCCATCAGCACGGTAGGGATGTTTATCTCCCTGAGCGTGCGGACCAGAGCGCCCATGAGCGACGTCTTGCCGGTACCGGCATAGCCGCCGAGCAGAAACACCGAATCGCTCACTCTATCCTCAGCGCAGAAGTTTGCCAGGGCGGCGAGAACTTCCACCTGCTGGTCGGTAGGTGAGTATGGAAGATTGAAGAATATTCTCTCTGCAAGTTCGGTTGTATCCATCGTTGATCGGGTCTGACTGCAAAATTAACTAAAAGTGCCGACAGATGGGGTCTCCGTTATCAAAAATTGACATTTAAAATGGAGTTGTTTAGACGGCTTTTTACTAATTTTGCAAAGTTATACAGACTCTCTCCGCTCTATAGATATGACAAAAATCTCTGCCGCGCGTCAGCGCTCCATAATAATCTGGCTCTGGGCTCTTTTCGGAGCCGCCATCGTAGGCCTGGGTGTGTTTTTCGTGCTGGTCTACAACGGTGTCATCGGATATATGCCGCCGATCGAGGATCTCAAGAATCCCACCGACCGCTTTGCGTCGGTTGTGTATTCTTCCGACGGCGTGGAGCTGGGTCGATACTTCCGCAATACCGGCAACCGTGTCTATGCCGATCTTGACGAGATCTCTGATAATGTTGTCAATGCCCTGATTGCTACCGAAGACTCCCGCTTCCGCGAACACTCCGGCATAGACGGGCGTGCGCTGACGCGAGTGTTGTTCAAGACTCTGTTGCTTCAGCAGAAAAATGCCGGAGGAGGATCGACAATCACCCAGCAGCTCGCCAAGCAGCTCTATTCGCCTGAAAGCAACGGCTTTCTGAGCCGTGCGCTCCAGAAACCGATCGAATGGATGATTGCAGTCAAGCTCGAGCGCTTCTACTCCAAGGATGAGATCATCAAGATGTATCTCAACCAGTTTGATTTCCTCTATAATGCCGTAGGCATCAAGAGTGCCGCATGGGTCTATTTCGGTAAAAAGCCGAGTGAGCTCTCGATTGAGGAGGCGGCCACATTGGTCGGTATGGTCAAGAATCCGTCCTATTATAATCCCGTGCGCCAGCCCGAGCGTACCCGAGAGCGTCGCAACACAGTGTTGGAGCAGATGCACAAGGCCGGCATGATCACTTCCGAGCAGCTTGCCGAGCTCAAGGCGAAGCCTCTCGTCCTGTCATTTCACAAGGTCGACCATAAAGAAGGGCCCGCACCCTATTTCCGTGAGGAGCTCCGCCGGATGCTTCGCGCCAAGAAGCCCGTTAGGTCGGAATATCCCTCATGGGATCGCGACCGGTATACGGCCGACTCCATTGCATGGGCAAATGATCCGCTCTACGGATGGATCGAGAAAAACCCCAAGCCCGACGGTAGTCATTACGATCTCTATACCGATGGTCTCAAGATCTACTCGACAATCGACTCGCGTATGCAGCAGTATGCCGAGGATGCCGTAGTAGGACATCTTTCATCCACACTCCAGCCGGCCTTCTTTAAGGAGAAGAAAGGCACCAAGTATGCTCCATACACCACTAACCGCAATGAGGCTTCGGAGTCGACCATCCGCTCGTTGATTGCCCGGGCCATGAAGCAGACCGACCGCTACCGCACAGGCAAGAAGGCGGGACTGTCGGACGAGCAGATCGAAGCATCGTTCCGCGAGCCTATTGACATGAAAGTCTTCACCTATAATTCGGGACTCGTTGACACGGTCATGACTCCGCTTGATTCGCTTCTTTACCACAAGAGTTTTCTCCGTGCCGGATTCATGTCAATGGATCCTGTTACCGGTCAGGTGAAGGCCTATGTGGGAGGTCCCAACTTTGCAGCGTTCCAATATGACATGGTCTCGACCGGACGGCGCCAGATCGGGTCGACAGTCAAACCGTTTCTCTACACTTATGCGATGGAGGAAGGTTTCACCCCCTGCGATGAGTTTTCAAACACTCAGCCGGTGCTCTACGACGAGGTCGGCAATATGTGGACCCCACGTAACTCGGGCTCGGCGCGTGTAGGTGAGATGGTCAGTCTGCACTGGGCTCTGACCAATTCCAATAACTGGATCTCGGCCCGACTTATCGCGGAGCTCTCGCCCGCCGAGCTTGTAAGGACGATGCATAATTTCGGCATAACGGGCCATCTTGACCCCGTAATGTCGCTTTGTCTTGGCCCGGCTGATGTGTCGGTCAAGGAGATGGTTACCGCCTACACCGCTTTCGCCAACAAAGGCATGCGGTCGGATCCGCTTTTTGTCACTGCTATAGCTGATTCGCAGGGCAATATTATTTCGGAATTTGCTCCCCGCCAGACTGAGGTGATTTCCGAGAAAGCATGGTACAAGATGCTCTCGATGCTTCAGAGTGTTGTCGATGCAGGCACAGGCAACCGCATCCGTCGAGCGCCTTACAACATCACCGCTCCCACCGGAGGAAAGACAGGCACAACCAACGATAACTCCGACGGTTGGTTCATGGCCTTCACACCCTCGCTCGTGTCAGGCACATGGGTGGGTGGCGACGAACGTTACATCCATTTCAACGGCATGGCTCTCGGTCAGGGTGCTTCTATGGCGCTCCCGATCTACGGCCGGTTCATGAGCAAGGTCTATGCCGATCCCACACTCCCGTATTCCCAGAACGAGCGCTTCCCGTCGCCCACATTCGATCTCTGTGAGAAACAGTTTTATGGCGAGACGGTCGATCCCGACTCCCATGCCGACGAGGCGTCGATCGAAGGAGTATTTGACTGAACACGAAAAATCATAACCACATTTTTATCACAATATACCATGGCAGAACTTGATATTTCTGAAGTTTTCAACGCCTCCAAAGTCCTTGCAGGTGTTGCACGCCACCCCCGTCTTATCGGACCGGTAAAAGGAATAACCGATGCAGAGGTTTATCTCAAACCCGAAAATCTCCAGCACACCGGCTCATTTAAGCTCAGAGGCGCATATTATAAGATCTCGCAGCTCACTCCCGAGGAAAAGGCCAAGGGTGTGATTGCATGCTCGGCCGGCAACCATGCCCAGGGCGTTGCTCTCGGTGCATCCCACAACGGAATCAAGAGCATCATCTGTCTTCCTGCCGGCGCCCCTATCTCAAAGGTTGAGGCTACCAAGGCCCTCGGTGCCGAGGTGTGCCTTGTTCCAGGTGTCTACGACGATGCTTACGCCAAGGCTATCGAACTTCGCGACGAGCACGGCTATACTTTTGTCCATCCTTTTGACGATCCTCTGGTGATTGCCGGTCAGGGCACTATCGGTCTCGAGATTCTCCGCGAGATGGAGGATGTAGACGCAGTTATCGTTCCTATAGGTGGCGGCGGCCTCATCTCGGGTGTAGCATTCGCTCTCAAGACTCTCAAACCCAGCGTGGAGGTTTACGGCGTTCAGGCCGAGGGCGCTCCCTCGATGGAGGAGTCGATCAAGCATAACGAACGCATTCATCTCGATTCCGTATCTACCATCGCCGATGGCATCGCTGTAAAGGAGCCCGGTGTTAACACCTTCGAGATGGTGAAGAAATATGTCGACAAGGTTGTCACTGTAAGTGATGATGAGATAGCAGCCGCCATCCTCTTCCTCATCGAAAAGCAGAAACTCGTGGCCGAAGGCGCCGGCGCAACACCTATGGCCGCTGTGCTCTTCGATAAGCTCCCCATCAAGGGCAAGAAAGTTGTGTGCCTCGTATCGGGCGGCAATATTGACGTTACATCGCTCAACCGCGTCATCAACCGTGGTCTCGTGAAATCGGGCCGCGACTGCAATCTCGTTGTCCAGACCGCCGATAAACCCGGTCAGCTCGCCGAGATCTGCTCCATCATCGGTAAGTGTGGCGGAAATATCATGTCGGTAAAGCATGACCGTGTGGACACCGGCAACAATATCAACGGCTGCCGTCTGCTCATGGAGCTTGAGACACGCAACATGGATCATGTTGAGGAGATCAAGCAGGCTATCCGTGACGCCGGTTTCGGTGTAGAATAAAAGATCTGAAAGAGGTGGCTCATTCACCTTTACGAATACTTATGCCGGCTCTCATTGCGGGCGCTGCCTTGATCGGCGGTTGCTCGGGTGAGAGCCGGACCCATCATGAAGCTGCGTCAGTCGACATGGTCCGTCTCGACAAGGCAGTGGCGCAGCTGTCCGACACCTCGTCGCTTGACCCGGAAGTTGAAGACGGCGCTGATGCATGGCTCTATGTCACGCGGGGCATTTCTCCAGGCACTCTCTTGCCATCCACCCGTGATTCACTGCTGAAAGAAGAGAGAACCAGCAGAGCCTTTACCCTGTTCTCCCGCGATGTCGACAGTCTCCTGCCCCCGCTTTATGGTGCGGGTGTCTCGCTCAGACGGATTGATGATTTCCCCGCCAAGGTGTATGGCATGGTTTCGCCATACAGTCAGAGCGTCATAATGGTCGATACGGTGATAATCATAGCTCTGAACCATTATCTCGGAGCTGATTACGAGGGGTATTCTTCGTTTCCCGATTATCTGCGGCGCAATAAGACCATTGAAAGGCTGCCCCTGGATGTGGCCGAGGCCTGGATCAGTGGGCGTTATCCCTTTCCCGATTCGGTGTCGGCGCCATCGCTCCTGCAGCGGATGGCCTATGAGGGTGCGGTACTTGCCACTGCTGCCGATTACCTCGGAATTGAGGATGGCGGACTGCTGTTAGGATGGAACGATGATGAATGGGCCGGAGCATTGGCCAACGAGAAGGAGGCGTGGCGAAGGATCGTCGGCAATGAGATGCTTTTCAGCGACGATCAGATGCTGGTCAGCCGTCTCATGTCGCCATCTCCGGCAAGTGTCGATATCAGTCCGGATGCTCCCGGCCGGTTAGGGCGTTTCATCGGTCTCCGGCTTGTCCGTGCTTCCGGCCGATCACCGTTAGAGATATTGCAGAGCGGGGAATATCTGCAATCGTCGGTAGCAGGGCCGTATGCCCGTAAAACCGGAATATGACCGACAGACCGATTAACTAAGAATAACACCGCTGCTCGTGAGCCTTAATGCCGGCAGCGGTGTTATTCTATTATGAAAAAGACTATAGGATTATTTCTTCTTGCCGTGGCCGTGTGCATCATCTCGGTGGCAGCATATACAGAGCGCGTCTATCAGCCACGCGAGGGCTATCGCGCTCCCTCGTTTGAACTCGCCGGGCTGGCTGATACGGCGCGGACAATGAAGCTGTCTGATCTCAAGGGTCAGTTTGTGCTTCTGTCGTTCTGGTCGGCGGCCGATCCGATGTCAAGAATGCGGAATATGACCAACGACCTGATGGTCCGCAGGGTCGATTCCCGATTGGGAAGGAGCTCAAAAGACACCCTCAATTTCATATCGGTCAATTTTGATTCGTCGCGCAAACTTGTCGAGGAGATTGCAGCGCGAGACAGCCTCAACCTCAACGATATCCTGTTGGCGGCCGGTCCTGATGCCCGGCGTATCCGAAATGACTATCATCTTGGCGAGGGCTACCGGAGCTATCTGATTGATCCTGCCGGAAGGGTGATAGCGCGCAATCCCTCCGAAAACACCATTCTCGATCTTATGAGATGATCATTTGATGCCGCGTATCGTCAGGATGCGGTAGAGCAGGTCGTGGAGCAGATCATATTCATTCTGACGTGAGCCTATACCCTTTGTCATCCTGTCAAACTTACGCAGCTCCGATATGATGCCGATTGTGATGAAGGCGTTGTAGTTGCGTGCTCCCGTTTCGTAATCGCGCAGCTGTCCCTGCCACTTCAGCCCGAGAGCCTGCATCTTGTCTGACGGAGATTTGGAGGGCGTGAAGTGGTAGATCAGCAGCCCGGAAAAAAAATTGTAGAGGGTTGCCGTTGTGAGAACGGTCGGGTTGGACTTGGGATTGGATCGGAAATAGGCCAGTATTGTAAACATCTTGGGCATGTCACGGGAAGCAATAGCCGAGATGAATTCAAAATTATTGTAATCTTTGGAGATTCCGATGTTGCGCTCGATTGCCTCAGGAGTTGCCATGGAGCCTTTGCCGAGCACGAGCGAGAGTTTGTCGATCTCGTTGTAGAGACGCGACGCATCTGTCCCGATAAACTCACTGAGCATGGCTATCCCTTTGGGCTCGATGGTGAGCCCTTTTTCACGGATCATAGTCTCGATTACAGTGCCGATATTGTTCTCGCGCAGCTTCTTTGACTCAAAGACTATGGCTCCGCCCTTGCGAGCCGACGACATTATATCCTTACCCTTGGCCTGCGATCCACGGAAGGTGAGGACAAACACCGTTGTGGGCGACGGCGAAGCCAGATAGACCGACAGCTTGTTTACCTCATCGGCTCTCATGGCCTGCGCTTCTTTCACTATCACTACCTGACGCTCAACCATCATCGGGAAACTCCTGGCAGCAGAAATGATTGAGGACGCATCGGTTGTCGGCCCGTAGAATGTAAAGAGGCCGAAGTCGCGGTCTGCTTCCGGCACAAGCTGCTCAAAGAGTTTGATTAATTCGTCGATGAAGTAACCCTCCTCACCGTGAAGGATATATGAGCCGGAGGCCTGACCTTTGGCGATTGAGGCGCGGAGCGACGCGTATGTTACAGTGGGTTGTGGTGCCATCGTTAGCGAAACTTTTCGTAAATTTACACACATTTTTCCAACTTGGCAATAGAAGACCCGGTCCCACTACTTAATATTATGGATAAAAGACTCAACTTACCTCACGCAGAGCTGCCGATCCGCAACTCGACATCTCTCGGGGCGCGGCAAGAGATATTTGATCCCTTGCGGGGGAAGTGGGTCACTCTTACCCCGGAGGAACGGGTGCGTCAGCTTTTTATTCATTGGCTGATGGAGAGCAGGGGATACAGGAAGCACAGAATGGCAAGCGAGATGACTATTACACTGAACGGAATGAGCCGGAGATGTGATGCCGTTGTTTTCGATCCCGCAGGTCGTCGACCTGTGGCTATCATCGAGTTTAAAGCGCCGTCGGTAAAGATCACGGCCGATGTGTTCGCTCAGGCAGCGAGATACAATATCGTCCTTGAGACACCGGTGCTCATCGTCAGTAATGGCATAAATCACTATTGTGCTGTCATTCCGCCGTCAGGACCTCCACAATTTCTGGAGTCAATCCCGGACTACGAGACCCTGCTCGCTTACTCGACAGCTGCTCCGTCCACATAGTGTATCCCTGCCGCTGAAAGCTCTCCAGCATATCTCCTACGAAGGCGGGGATTGAGCGCCGGAGAGAGGATGACCTCCGACGGCTTGATATCCTCTACTACTTTCATTATCTCTCCCCTGAATCCTTTTTCAACCACAAGGATGTCGGTGCAGAATATGGAGTCACTCCGGCCTACGGACTCATTTCCGATAAATGTGAATCGTGTTGATGCGGCGATCAGTCGCTTCCGGTTGCGGATTATTCCCTCGCGGTAGATCTTTTCGGGTGCTTCCTCCAGACTTCTGATATTGCGGCGTCCCATATATTCATGCAAACGGCTTCGCATCGAGTTGATACGGGAGCCGATCGTCGATGCAGGAGCATCGCTGATAAGATAAAGTGTGTCACCGCTGACAAAGATGAAGTCGGCATAGTCATGCGACGGCACATAATACCATTTTCCCGCCGGATCACGTTCAGGCAATGTACCGGTGGCAAAGGCTGAGATCAATGTCAGGATTGCTGTAAAAATCGATGCCGGAATCATCTTACGGCTCATGGCAGGCCGGCGCAGATATATGGCGATCAGGGTGAGAGTGATCAGCAGCAGTGCTACAGTTGTGCCGGAGAGTGCCCATACCTCTACAGTTGCCCACCGGCAGCCGCTGATAAACCCTGCAGTTGCTTCCACCCCGTCAACTGCGAGATCGACAATGCCGGCTATGACACCGTAGGATATCCCAAGATGAGAAGCAAGAATCACGATGATGCCTCCGGCAATGATGACCGGGACGAGCACCGGACCGGTGATAATGTTTGAGAGGAGAAAAAGAACCGGAACGGTGTGGAAATGGAGTGCTGAGACGAGAGCGGTCGAGAGCATCGCTGCCATAGTCATTCCAACGGAGGCTCCTGCCATCCTCACCAATTTATTGTGGGCAGAGGATGCAGGGTTGAGGTATTCAGCGAAAGAGATGATGGAGCCTACCGCGAGAAATGATAGCTGAAACCCTATGTCGGCGAGTGCAGTGGGCGTAAATACAAGAATGACGAGGGCTGCAACCATAAGGCTGTTGATTGCGAAAGTGCGTCGTTGGAGCAGATCGGCGGCAAAAACAAGTGTAGTCATTATCCCCGCTCTCACTACAGGAGCGTTGAGCCCGGTGAGAAAAGCATATCCCCATATCAGGACAATGATTGCGATGCTCCGGTAGTGGCGTGAAACAATGAGTAGGGTGGGACTCAGGAGCCAGAAAATGAATGCGGCTATGATGGCTACATGCATTCCGCTCAAAGCCATTATGTGACTGAGACCGGCCCGGGCGAATGCCTCACGCGATTCATCGCCCATGGCATCCCTGTCTCCGAGAAGTATAGTGGCAAGAAACTGCTTGCTACGGGGTGATAATGAAGTACGGTAGAGGGTCTCGACGATATGATTGCGCTGACGAGCCATCATTGCTTTCAGACCTGATGCGTTTGTCACGCAGGTAATATCCTTGGCGGTTATGTAGGATGTGGCTATGATCCCTGCCCGAGCCAGAATGTCTGCCTGAGAAACCTCATCCGGGAGGGTATGGCTCATTGATGGCTTGCGAAGACTGCACCTGAAGGTCACCCGCTTGCCGTCTGTCATGTCGTTCAGCTCCTGGTCAAGATACAGCCGGACATTGAACGGGCTTAATTCCCTTCCATCCATTTGGTCCACATGAACCGTGATGGCCGCGTGCGATCCCTTGTCGGAAGCGGCAATCACATCCCCGGCATAGCTGTGGATCTCAGGCGAAATGTCAATAGGTTTGGTCGTGAGATAGTAATCGGCCATTCCTGCACTCGCCACGATGAGGAGCAGCCCGGCCTGTCTCAACCGACGGCCAACAGTGAGCAGGAGTCCGGCTACGGCCAAGGCAAATGCCGGTGACAGGCTGCCGTAACCTTCAAGCAGCATCGCCGCTCCTATGCCTGATGCAAAGGATGCGGCGATGAGAACTGCCGGGAGAGCCCTCAGCGGTGGCTGCGGTTGACTGCTGAGAGGCATGATGCGGCTTTATTGATCAGTCTATAGTGGTCATGACAACTGCAAAGCTCGAAACACCGATGATAACCCATAGGATGAGGGCCTGAAGCATAGGCTTGAAGCCTACGGCACGCAGAGTGGCGCGGCTCAGGGAGCAACCGATAAGGAAAAGGGTCAGCACCAGTCCACGCTTGGCTGCGATGGTAAGGGTCGTTGTGAGCCATGAGGGTAGCGAAGCGTAGGTGTTCAGCGCCATTGCTATCACAAACAGGAAGATGAACCAGGGAATTGAGATCTTGCCTCCGCCATTTTTGTCGCGGAAGATAAACATCGTGACAAGGGCGAGGGGGATGATCCAGAGGGCTCGGGTCAGTTTGATAAGAGTTGCAAGCTGGAGCGCCTCGGGTCCGTAGGCATCACCGGCGCCTACCACCGACGATGTGTCGTGGATCGCTATAGCGGCCCATGTGCCGAACTGCGCCTGACTCATGTCAAAAAGATGGCCGAGCGGGGGGAAGATGAAAAGCGCGATGGAGTTGAGGATGAAAATAACACCGAGCGAGACGGCCATCTCGTTTTCATTTGCTTTCACCACCGGGCCGACTGCTGCTATGGCCGAGCCGCCGCAGATTGCTGTGCCGGCCGAGATTAGATAGCCTGTACGTCGGTCGATAGCCATCCAGGCGGCCAGTGAAACACCGATCACCATGACGCCGATCACCGAAATAACGGTAAAGGTCATTCCTTCGGCGCCGGATTTAAGGCTCTCGACAAGATTCATGCCGAAACCGAGACCGACAACCGAGGCCTGCAGCAGGTATTTCGAGCATTTCTTGTTGAATTTGGGCGCCGGACAGCCTACTGTCAGGGCAAAGAGCAAGCCGATCAGGAGGGCGAGCGGAGGAGTGACTTCCTGCCATCCCCACAATCCAGCCGGAAAGAGGATAGCGATGCAGAGCACAAAATAGATAATCTTTTTCATTGCGATATGGTGATGAAGATGATGCTTTATGACTGGGAGACCCCTTTGAGCGTAAGGGCTACGCGGCTGCGGGGGATATCGATATCAACCACTCTCACCCGGATTCTCTGTCCAACCCTCACAACGTCGGCCGGCGATGCGACATACTGCTCGGAGAGCTGCGACACATGGATAAGACCGTTGAACTTAAGGCCTATGTCGACAAACACTCCGAAGGCCGTAAGATTTGTCACCTTGCCGGTCAGCTCCATGCCGATATGCAGATTGTCGGCATCGGTGAAGCCGGGTGCTTCGTCGGGTTCATCGTTTTCGGTGCGCGGGTCGCGGCCCGGTTTCTGAAGCTCAAGCACTATGTCGGTCAGAGTAGGCATGCCCACCTTGCGCGTTGCATACTTATCGAGCTCGATGCGGTTGAATAGATTGCGGTCCCTGACAAGACGCTCGGTCTCAACCCCCATGTCGCGGGCTATGGTCTCTATCAACTCATAGCGCTCGGGATGGATGCCGGTGTTGTCGAGAGGATTGGTTCCGCCGGGTATACGCAGGAATCCGGCACACTGCTGGAAAGCCTTCTCGCCCATGCGTGGGACGTTCATCAGCTCCTCGCGGGTATTGAACGGACCGGTGGCATTGCGATAGTCTACGATGTAACCAGCGAGTTTAGGGCCGATGCCGCTCACATATCCCAACAACTGGCGCGAGGCGGTGTTGACATTTACGCCGACTGAGTTGACGCAGCTCTCGACCGTGTAGTCGAGCGCATCGCGCAGAGCCGTCTGATTGACATCATGCTGATATTGACCGACTCCTATCGAGCGGGGTTCGATCTTGACGAGCTCGGCCATAGGATCGAGCAGACGGCGACCGATACTTATTGCACCTCGCAGGGTGATGTCGAGGTCAGGAAATTCTTCGCGGGCAACGTCGGAGGCCGAATATATGCTTGCTCCCTGTTCGCTCACTACCCTGACGGAAACAGGCCGCTGGAAAGATATTGATTCGATGAAGCTGACAGTCTCTCTTGAGCCGGTTCCGTTACCGACGGCAAGTATGTCGATTCTGTATCGGTCGATCAGAAAGCTGAGGATATCGGCGCTCTGATAATAGTCGGTCGAGGGGTAGATGGTCTCGGTCGCGAGCAGATTTCCGTTTTCGTCAAGACAAGCGAGTTTGCATCCTGACTTGAAGCCGGGGTCAATGCCCATCACTCGCTTGCGTCCGAGCGGAGGCGCCATGAGCAGATCCTTTACATTGTCGGCAAACAGGGCAATCGCGGCTTCGTCGCTCCGCTCTTTTGCAGCAGCGGCGAGTTCGCTCACTATGGAGGGACGCAGCAGACGACGGTAGGAGTCTCTGACGGCGCGACGCACGATGTCGGTTGCCTCGGGAGTGCCGTCGGCCTTGACAAACATGCGCGTGAGGCGTTCGGCGATCTCGTCGTCATTGGCCACTGAGATATCCACTTTCAGTATTCCCTCCTCCTCGGCCCGGCGGATGGCGAGATAGCGGTGGGAGGGACAGAGGCGCAGCGACTCGGAGAAGTCAAAATACTCGCGGTATTTCTCGCCCTCCTCCTCTCTGCCGGGAATGACGGATGAGCTGATTTTTGCGCCGCGCAGATAGCGTGAGCGGACAAGGTTGCGGGCTTTTTCGCTCTCGCTGATCCATTCGGCCATTATGTCGGAAGCACCGGCTATGGCGGCATCGGTGTCGGGCACTCCATCTTCTTTTTTATTAATGAAGCGGGCAGCGGCCTTGGCAGGGTTTTCGAGCTCCTGTTTCATGATCATCTTGGCAAGAGGCTCAAGTCCGCGTTCGCGTGCGGCCGAAGCCCGTGTCTTGCGTTTGGGGCGGAAGGGGAGATAGATATCTTCCAGTTCCGATGAATCCGTGCAGGTCTCTATACGTTCCCTCAATTCTTCGGTCATGGCGCCCTGCGATGTGATGGAGTCAATGACGGTTGCTTTGCGTTTTTCGAGTTCGTCGAGTGAATTAAGTCGCAGCTGTATCTTGCGCAGGGTCACTTCGTCGAGCGATCCTGTAGCTTCCTTGCGGTAACGGGCTATGAACGGTATCGTTGCGCCTTCACGGAGCATACGAACCACGGCGCCGACCTGACGCGGTCCGAGATTCATCTCACGGCTTATTATAGCTGCCTGTTCGTTTGCCATACGTTGGGAAAACTGATTAAGTGGAAAGTTTTTATGTGTTTAATAAGGTTTGTTGCTTTATTTTTGCCATGTAAGCGATCGTGGGCTACGGAGAGTCAGTACGGTCAGCTCGGGAGTAGCGCCAAGACGCATCGGGAGTCCTACGGTGCCTGCTCCAATGTTTACATACAGATTCCGACCTTGACTATCTTTATACAGTCCGCCCCAGGTGGGATAACGGAAGTAGGCGGGCGACAGTCCGAGCAACTCGATCTGCATTGCATGGGTGTGTCCGGCGAGCGTAAGGCCAATGTCGTTGGCCTTATTGCCGTCACGGATGTCCTCGTCCCAATGTGCCGGATTGTGAGAGAGAAGTATCTTAGCTGATCCGTCGGCTCCGGCGGGATAGGCATCGCTCAGTGAGCCATAGACGGGAAATGGCGGATCGCCGATATTCTCGACGCCAATAATGGCCAGAGAGTCATTGTCTTTGTAAATATGCGAGGTGGCATTACGGAGCAGATGCCAACCCATGCGGTCAAACATCCCGTAGAGCTGCTCCATATTTTCCTGCTTTGCTGCCGGAGAGTCCCAGCTGAAGTAATCTCCGTAGTCATGATTGCCAAGTATGGCATATACACCGTCGCGGCTTTTAATGCGTGACAGGGTGGAGATGTGCGGCTCGAGCTCCTGAGATTTGCGGTTTACGATGTCACCGGTGAAGACAACGAGGTCAGGATCAAGGTCGTTGACGCGACTGACGAGGTGGGACAGGAAGGTTGTGTCGTTGCGGTAAGTGCCGGTATGGAGATCGCTGATCTGTACGACTCTGTATCCGTCAAACACCGGGGGTAGATTCAGCACTTCAACTTCCACTTCCTTAGTCTGTAGGCGGAAACGATTGACGAGCGCTCCATACCACATTCCACCGAAAAGAAGAAATGCAAGGATGATTCCGATCGTCGTGATCGGACGGATACGTTTGCGGCCTACCAGTTGCGGAATGCGCGCAATGAGGTCGAAGATGACAAAAACGGCCTTCGAGATGTAGATGGTGGCAAAAGAAAACAGCAGCCACATCTTGGATGCAAGAACGGCATCGTTTCCCTTGGCTGAGGGGAGAAAGTAGCCAACGGCAAGCAGAAGAAGCGCGATGACGCAAACACTTGCCTGACAAAGACGGACGGTTTTGAATACTGATCTATTGTTGCGCAGTCTTTTTATAACCGACCAAATATAAATATCAATGGCCGGACAGACAATGACAACTATTATTATCAGGATTAACGGGATTCGCATCGAGTGGCCGCGTGGAGCTTGTTCTTGAGTGGATTGGCATACATGGTGATCATCATCTCACGCATGAACATTCTGTCAAGTTCAGAAATCGTGGTGTCGGGGATGCTGACCTTGTCGAGCTGACTCTCAATGTATGTCTCGAAGGCTTGTTTCTCCTCCGGGGTGTACTGGTCGGCGTAGTGGGCGGCTCTTCCGTCGGAGTGAAGCATGTCGTAGGCTATATAGTTGATGGGATATATCTTATAGCCTGAATGGATCTCGCAGTCAATGAGATGACAGATTTTCTTTGATGCTTCGAGTCGCTCAGTGGCCGGATCGAGCCGCGAGAGCTCGCCGTTGATGCATTGTCCGATCTCGAAGTGAATCCGACCCTTATATTGAAGCAATCCTGTCTCCATGCTGAAGAGATCATCACGCTGGCTCTTCTTGAATTCGGGATCCAGACGCCGGAGCAGGAATTCGCGGGCCTTGAGATAATCGTTGGGATCATATTCGTAGGAAATGGAGACCGGCACGATGTTGATGGCTTCGATGTTGCTGATTATCGATCCGCCGCCTGCGATGCCGAGCATCTTGATGACAGCCTCCTGAGTGAGATCGTTAGAGTCTTTGGCGCGACCCTCACGCTGGGCTATCCAGACGCTCTGATGCTTGTCGGCAATGGCATGGTGGATGTAGGCCGAAAGGTGGCGGGATGCTTCATAGGCTTTGGTGAGCCTCAGTCCGCGGCGCACGATAAAACTCTTGTTGAGTCTTACGAGATCCGTGATCCAGTCGTAGATGAGCAGATTGTCGCCGATTGCAACTTCAGAGGTGGGAAGTCCGGCCCGGAGGAAGCATAGATTGAGGAACGAAGCATCGAGAACAATGTCGCGATGATTGGTCACGAAGGTGTAGGCTTCTCCAGACTGAAGATTTTCGATCCCGTTGACAGTGATGCCGGCAGTGGTCTTCTCGCACAGTAGTTCAAGGAAGGGCCACATTATTTTGCGCTGGAATGTCTCTTTATCCCTTATTGTAAGAAGTGTGTTGACAAATTCGGAATAATCGACCTGGGGCATCGCATATCTCACTGCGTGTTCAAAGCCAGGTTCCTTGACAAGCGATGCGATTTTCTCGGCAAACACATTGTCGTCGAAAGGCGCTATATCGCTGAAGTCATATTGTGAACTCATATACTTGCAATTGTTACATAAATAACAGACCCGGTGGGCCCGGTCTTGAAGCGTGGAGCAGTCGGATGTCCAAGCGTCGGAATCCTGATTTATGGAAACTCAGAATATCATTCCGACGGGTTTGACCGGAATCGGCGCTACGCTCATGAGGTGCAGACACAAGTCTGCCGGTCTTTGATGCTCCAAAGTTACATTAATTTTTTTAGCCTACCAAGCGCAGAGCTCAAAATATGGCGGAGGGATAATATAAAAAGCTGTGCCGCTAATCATTGATTGCGACACAGCTTTCTGAATCTGTTATTTTAGGACGGAATCGGCCGGTGCCGTTCCTATATTATCATTCCGGCTTGTAGGCGCTGAGCTGCGAGGGCTCGAAGCTGCGGATGAACTCGGCATGCTTGGCTACATCGGCCTGTGCCATCTTGACATAGACCTCAGCGCTGTGGGTAAACGACGGAGTGCGGTTGGCATCGTCGAGGAGGAGGTAGCTCATGATGATGCTGCCGGCCATCTCTACGAGGCGGCGTGCCATGAAGTCGAGATAGGCCTGATCCTTGGCTCCGGCAACGGTGGCAACGGCATGCTCGTATTCAGTCGTTAGACCAACGAGGATGTCGTGGAGAGGCTGGAGATTGTCGTTGACCGGACGAGCCTCATACTCGTGCATCATGTTGAGGTAGGTGCCGGTGGTGACGTGGCGGATGGCTGCAACAACCTGAAGCTGAGTCGTGCCTTCGTAGATTGAGGTGATGCGGGCATCGCGGTAAACGCGCTCGCAAGCATAATCTTTCATAAAGCCCGAACCGCCGTGGATCTGTATGGCATCGTAGGCGTTCTGGTTGCAGTATTCGCTGCCGAGGCCCTTGACGAGGGGAGTGCAGGCATCAGCGAGCTTGCTGTAGCGCTTCATCTCGGCACGTTCTTCCTTTGTAAGGTCACGCTCGCGGGCTATATCCTCATAGATCTTATACATGTCTACGAAGCGGGCGGTTTCGTAGAGGAGTGAGCGGGAGGCATCGAGGCGTGCTTTCATCACGGCGAGCATCTCGTAGACGGCGGGGAACTCGATGATGGCTTTGCCAAACTGCTTGCGGTCCTTGGCATAGGCGAGAGCCTCGCGATAAGCGCGTTCGCTCACGCCAACGCTCTGTGCGGCAATACCGAGACGGGCACCGTTCATGAGGGCCATTACATATTTGATGAGGCCGAGACGACGCTGACCGCAGAGCTCTGCTTTGGCGTTCTTATAGACGAGCTCACATGTGGGCGAGCCCTTGATGCCCATCTTGTTTTCGATGCGGCGAACGTTTACGCCGCCGTCGCGCTTGTCGTAGATAAACATCGACAGGCCGCGGCCATCCTTTGTGCCGTCTTCCGAGCGGGCAAGCACGAGATGGATGTCGGAGTCGCCGTTGGTGATGAAGCGCTTAACGCCGTTGAGGCGCCATGTGCCGTCGGG
>CAYWWE010000021.1:0-26721 GCA_964461785.1 uncultured Bacteroides sp. | reverse complement strand
CCGGGAGCGAGGCTTACATCGTCCTCCACAAACCGCAGCAAGATGTGAAGTGAGCAAGGTCAGCCCTTGATTATGAGCTCTGACAGCGGGCGCTTCGGCACATGATGCGTGCCGTCGGCGGTGCGGTAATACTTGAAATCGGCGTCCTCGTCGCCCGTCATATCCTCCAGCACAACCGTTTCGGCGGGGTAGCCTATGGCAAAGACGTAGCGGGGCTTGTAGCGACTGTCGATTGCGAGCGCCTCCGATAGCTTCGGAGCGTTGAAGGCCTTTATGATGCAGCCGCCGAGCCCCAGTGTGTGCATGCCGAGATTGATCGCTTCGAGCTGCAGGCCGTCGTCGCACAGACAGTCGTTGCCATACTTAGTGTCTAGGCACTGAATCAGATAGGCTGCAGGGCGCTCCCCTTTCTCCGGGCCGTCCCAATCCTGAAAGTATCCTGCCCATTTCAGCAGTGGATAGATCTTCTCGCACTCCTCCGCGTCGGTCACGGCCACATACCGCAACGGCTGCGCGTTGCGTCCGGAGGGGCAATAACGCACCAGTTCCACCAGCTTCTCCAATGTCTCTGCGGCCACGGGCAGCCTCTCATCGAATCTTCTAACGGTTCGGGCCGAGATCATCAGCCGTCGCAAATCTTCAAATTCCATATCTGTCAGAATATTATAATTTAGTGGCGGTAGGCGGCCTTGCGGAGCTCTTTCACCGACTTGAATGGTTTGGAAGGATGCAGATGTTTGGCAAGATGCTTGTAGATGTCCAGCCGGATCTCTGAGGCGCGTCGGGTGTCGGTGCGGTCAAAGCTGTGGGCTCCCGGCTCACGCTCGAATATCTTGTAGTCGAAGTTTTTCCCTTCAGCCTTGAGGGCCTGGATGAGATGCTCCACTTCCACCACGTTCACATCGTCGTCGCTCGTGTTGGTATGGATGAGCAGCGGATCTTTGAGGCCGGCTACATTCCACACCGGCGAGCGGCGCTTGTATTCCTGCATATTGTCGCGGGCGCTCTTGCCTATATGGTTCTTGTCCGAGAAAATCTTGCGGTAGCTGTCGGTGGAGTAGCCCATCCTCATCACCAGATCGCTGACCGGCACTCCGGCGAAGCCGCACTGATACTTGCCGGGATGCTGCATGAGATTCATGAGCGTGATCATGCCGCCGTGGCTCCAGCCCATTATCCCCACGCGCGAGGGGTCGACAATGTCGAAGTTGTCAACCATATAGTCGCGGCTCACGAGCACATCCTCGTTCTCCAGTCCGCCATAATCGATATCGTCGTAAAACGATTTACCGTAGCCGGTGCTTCCGCGATACTCGGGAGCCACAACGATATACCCCTGGGCCATGAGCTCGCGGACGATGTGGGCATAGTAGGTGCTGAAGTCGTTGTGCACGCCGCTGTGGGGGAGCACGATCAGCGGATATTTCTTATTGGGGTCTACGTCCTTGGGGATGAAAATATATGCCCAGAACTTCACCTCATTGCCGGCGCTCATGCCGGTAGGGTTCGACTCTTTCCATCGGGCGGGGCCGCAGAGATATACCTTGTCGACATCGGCTATGTCGCCCACTTTCTCATACCACAGTAGATCGTCGACCTTCTTCATCACCTTGTCGAAGTCGTGTTTGTTGTCCTGTGCGTTGAGCGATGAGAGTGAGGCGAGGATCAGAGCAATGAGGGCCAGAAGCCGGAAAGATTTTTGCATAGCTGGAAAAGAATGAAGTTGCATCGCAAAGATAGAAATACTTATCCTGACCGGAAAGAAAAACCGTCGAAAGATTTGCCGGAGGATGCAAAAAAAATTACGGGCCGTAGCTATGCTTCGCGCACTGCCGACGGCCCGGTTTTGGAGTATCTATCAATCAATCTATCACTTTGTCTAATCTTGAAAAAACTGTATATAGGAGAGAGAGTAGTAGTGGTTGTTGTCGTTGTTTGACACTGCAAAATTACATCAGATTCGGCAGATGCAACAGTTGGGTGGGTTAACGGATGTTAAAATGATTGCAAAGTTGTTACGCCTTCATGTAATGGCCTGATTGATTGCGTAAAAAATATTCCGCAGAGCCTTGGTGGCCATACGGAATATTTCGGTGTCATGAACGGAAAGGAGTCATGAATAGATGGAGGAGAGATGGAGAGGGGAGAAGTGCCCCGCACAAAAATGGGGAGGAGAGTGAGGGTGTGCGGGGCGGGGCAGAGAGAGGAGAATGACCCCTGGAGTGCCGATCTTTTTCAGTCGGCGAGGTCTACAGCGTAGTATTTTTTCTGTCCCGAAGGATAGTAACCGGTAATGAACATCACCTTATCATATTCTTCGGCCTTCATGATGGCTTTGTAGATAGCCTCCACATCCTCGGGAGAGGTTACGCGGCCATTGTTGATGTCGACAATCACAAAGCCCTCGCGGATGCCGCTGTCGCGGAACTTGCCGTCGGTCACCTCCGATACCTGAAGGCCCGAGCGGATACCGAGCTGCTTCAGCAGATCGGCCGACGGCTTGCGGAAGGTTGCACCGAGCGACGCCACGTTGCCGGCCTTGGTGATGGCGGTGTTGCCTTGCGAATTGCGCAGGGTCACTTTGGTGTTGCGGCTCTTGCCGTCGCGGAGCAAGGAGATGGTCACGGTGTCGCCCGGGCGATGACGTGCGAGCTGCTCCTGAAGCTGGGCGGCCGTGTGGGTGGGATTGTTGTCGATGGCGGTGATAATGTCGCCCTTCTCGATGCCGGCCTCGGCTGCCGAGCTGCGGTCGATCACATTCTCGACGAGAATACCGTCGTTGACGCCGGTGATATTCTTCTCCTTGACAAGGGCCGGTGTGAGCTCACGGAACTCGATTCCGAGCACGGCGCGCTGCACCGTACCGTATTGCTTGAGGTCTGTCATCACCTTTGACACGATCGAGACCGGAATGGCAAAGGAATAACCGGCATAGTTGCCCGTCTGCGAGTAGATGGCGGTGTTGATGCCGATGAGCTCTCCGTCGATGTTGACCAGTGCTCCGCCCGAGTTGCCGGGGTTGACGGCAGCATCAGTCTGGATATACGACTCGATGCCCATCGAGCGCATATTCTGTGTCGACGAGATCGAACGGGCCTTGGCCGAGACGATGCCGGTGGTGACGGTGGAGGTGAAGCCAAAGGGATTGCCCACGGCGAGCACCCACTCGCCCACCCGGAGCGCGTCGCTGTCGCCCATCGGGATCACGCGGAGCGAGTCGGCGTCAATCTTGATCAGCGCCAGATCGGTGGCCGCGTCGGAGCCTATCACGGTGGCGTTGAATGTGCGGTTGTCGTTGAGTGTTACTTCGAGTCGGTCGGCGCCGTCAATCACATGGTTGTTGGTCGTGATATAGCCGTCAGGCGAGATGATCACACCCGATCCGAGGCCGAGAGGTTGCTCGGTCTGAGGCTGCTCCTGACGGGGCTGTTGCTGCTGGCGGGGGCTGCCGAAGAAAAATTCAAAGAAGGGGTCGGAATACTGCTCCGGACGCATCCCCCGGCGCCCTTGCGACGACTGATTGCGTGGATTGGCAAAACTCTTGATCGACACAACCCCCTCAACAGTCCGCTCGGCTGCCTGAGTGAAATCGGTGTTGACAGGCGGCTGATGGGCAACCCGGGTCACGAAGCCGTCGGAGGCGCTCTCCGTGATGAGAGTGTCGGATGTATTGAGTCCGTGACGGTCGGAACGGCCGAATACAGTTGCGGCTATCGCACCTGATGCAGCGCCGATACCTATTGTGAGAAGAATAGCTTTTAGATTCATAAGAGAGGTGATAAATGTTAAAATGCAAATGTTAATTTAACCAATGGCATTATTATTGACGGCAAAAGTAGCCCAATATTTAATCCGTAAAATTTAAAAACCTTTAAATTAACGCGATTTAATACAAAACCCTCCCGAATGTGAAAAACCGTTATCGCCCCCCATCCCGAAAATATGTGTAAACGAAAACAGGAGACAAACACAAATCACGGATGTCTGTCTCCTGTTGGGATAGATAGTTAGGCTGTGTTATTCAACTCTCAGCAAGTAAAACTGCTCACTCTCGAGTAGCGAAAGGATGTAATAGCCTTTTTTGATGGAATTGAAGGTGCAGATGGTCGCTTCGTTGGCCGGCTTTGCAATGCGTGTCTGTGGTGCGGGACTTTTTACCAGCAGGTTCATCAGACTCACTTCACTTGAAAAATTGCTCTGATCAGAGAGCCAGGTGAGAGTCATTGCACTCCTGTTTCCAATGGGCACGGATACTGTGATCGAGTCTCCTGAGAGCGGAATTGCTATGGCATCCTGTTCGAGATCGATTTTTTTCATGTCGATATATCCGGCTTTTGAAATCTTCACATTCATGGGTGTGAGCAGAATGGTATCGGCATAAACCTGCGCAGCCGAGTAGTCGAGTCTGACAACTTTCTTTGGCGGATAATGGGGATTGATCTCATAAACCCTACGTTCAAGATTATCGATCTTGCGATGCAAGGTGTCATTGCCCGTGTTGCTGATTATCTTCATATCGCCGGTTTCATAATCCATAAGGATGATAGTGCCGATGACGGATCTTCCGTTCTTGAAGACGGTCCGGGTGATAAATGGAGCCTGCTCCTGAATGGTTTTGGCCGGGTCAGTGCCAATCCTCTCGGTAATGTTTACATTCTCAATCGGGATGGTCTTGTCCGTGCCGTCCGACGTTATAACTATGTTCCGTCCGGGTCGGCGCCGCGTAATGCGTCCGATATATGTCTTCCCGTCAGAGGTGATGACGCGATCGCGAATACCATAATTGATATTGGGAGGTAAGTCGGGATTGATGCGTTCGTCTATATCCGCATAGGCTATCGTCTCGGTTTTAGGCGTAAAACTAATATACCGGATTGAGTCGAGACTCTCTTCAAGCACAATGATTTTTTCCACGATGCCCTTTTCGCCCGATAGATTTGAGGCTGCTTGAGAGTCAGCTACGGTATCATTCTCCACATCAGGCTCAAACAGCTTCGGATATCGGGGATAAGTGGCGAGCTGAATGGTCTCTTTGAGTCCTAATGTCTTCACAAAAGGCTCATACCTCTTCAGACTTTTCCGTATGAAGCCCGGAAGCTGCTCGCGGGAGGTATATTTCATCTGGTTTTCCAACCCTTCGCGGTGAGCGAGGCGCGTTGAAATGAGAGTGTTGAAGGTTATGGAGCCATCGGCAAACTCCGTGCCTGTGTAGCCATACATTCTGGATCCATCCTTGAGGACCACTATCTCGTAATCAAAGGGACGAAGATTACTGAGGTTTGTTGTGTCCATCTCCTCGGCTCCCAGACTTGGAGCGCTTGCGGCAATCAGGATTGCCGCAAGCGCTTTGGAAATGTGGAGTCTGATGTTCATCGGTGATCAGTATTTGACGTAGAACGGATTGACAGTGATAGTCTTGCTTGCCGAGCGACCGCCGGCGGTCACATTCACTGTCCTGAACTCCTTCTCAAGCACATTGGTGAAAGCCGTGCTTATCCGTCGGCTACTGTGACCCGGAACGGTGATAGTGCGGTTGACGGGCAGAAGCCTGGTGCCTGATACCTTGACGGTAGTTGTGACCTCAGTATCGCCGGAATTGGTGAGGGTCACAGTGATTGCGGCATTATCCTTGATGTCGGCCTTGGCGCTTGCCGGAGAGATGGATATGCGCAGACGCCCGGGAGTAGGAGCCGACGGGATCTCCTCTGTCTCTGCAGTAGAGAGATCACGCTCCCACAGCAGGAGGTTGGGGGTATGGACTTTGAGCAGGGCATTTCCGGTCGGGACAGTTATGTTGTAGGTGCGTTTGTCGGCGCCGGTGCCTTCAACTGTCTCGCTCTTGTTTTCACCGCCGGCGGTGAGGGTAAGTGTGAGCGAAGTGTTGCTCCATGATGGAGGTGTGGTGATGATGTATTTGGGCGATGGAGCCGGGGTGGCTTTCTGTCCCTTGCGTGCTTTGGTCTTTGTCTTGGGGGTGGCAACCTTTTCAACTTCGCCTGAGAAAGTGCCGTCTTCGAGTTTGAGGATACCCCATTTGCCGCCTTGCTTGGCCAGCGCAAACTCGCCTACAAATTCTTCGGCATCACTAAACTGAGGAGGAAGGACGGTTGATCCCGCCTTTGTCCGGTAGCCGGTAAGATCGTTGACGGTGTAGGATACCACATCGTCGATGCTTGATGAGGAGCGCGGCGTGGGGTTGTCTTCTGGCTGTGCATCGGGATCAACGAGACAGTAACGGTCGTCGACTTCAAAGTCCTTGATCTCACCTCGTTTGATAATGGAGCCGTCGGCCTTGATGGTGAAATATTCGCCTTTGCTGTTTTCGATATAAGCGGTGCCGTTGCTGAAGGTCGTGCCGTTGTAGACTTTGCCGATCTCTTTGGGCAGCTTGAGAGGTACACCCGCGCGGTTGATATACAGCATGGCTGCTTTTTTCTTGGCAAACTCCTGAGCTTTATCGGCCACTTTGGAAACCATGTTGCCCAAGGCGCCTTTCATGCGCTCGGTCACTATCGCACGACCCTCGCTAAACGGGTGGGGATTGGTGTAGCGTGTCGGGAGAACCATGCGGCCGCTGGGATCAATATAGCCATAGAATCCCTGTGAATTGCACACAGGCAGCAGCCCCTCGGAAAAGAAAGGATATTCACTGACGTAGACCTCCTCGGCCACCGGAGTGGTTGTGAAGTCGGAGTGGAGGATGCCCTGCAGGCGGTAGCGGTCTCCCTCGGCAGGTGTGAGGATGAGTGCTTCACCATCGATAAACGGGGTGATGGAGTCGGTAGTGGAGGTCACTATCTCCTTTCCGTTGCCGTCGATTATGCTTGAGTAGACACCTCTCTTCACCAGAAATGTGCCGGGCGACATCATCTCTATATTGTTATATATCGGCTCAACCGACCATTTGGCTGTCTTGGCCTCAGACACGGGAGCTGTAAATATTCCCATGCCAAGGGCTGTCGTAATGATGGTTTTACAAAATGATTTGATATTCATGAGAATGTGATTTAGCTGTGAATGTTACTCTTCCGTGCTGTTGGTGTCAAGTCCCAGCTCCTCGTAATACATCTTCTTGAGATACTTTGCCTGACAGGCATGACTATAGGTCGACGCACCGCTGTAGTGGCCGAAAATCACACCGATCAACTGCCCGGTCTGGGGGTTGTAGATCGGCGAGCCGCTCGCTCCGCCGGGGGCTTCACCCTGGAATTCGAATGAGTATTTGCTGGCCACTTTGGCTATCTTGGTCTCGCGGATGGTCGGTTCGAGGCTCTTGGTCTTCTGATCCAGAGCCCAGCTGCTTCCGCGCGGATAGCCGATCCAGACATAATTGTCCTTGGCCGGCTCCAGTTTGCCGGTATAGAAATCCTTGGGCTCAAAAACGCGGGTTATGTCTGTCGGGGTCTTCTTGTCATTGAGTTGCAGGAGGGCTATGTCCATGTCATTGCTCGGAGACACGGCAATCACGTTGCAGCGGGCAAATTCATCGCTATGTGTGTAATTACGCCCCGGATAGCCTACCTGAATCGCAACCATCTTGCCTGTGATCTTTACCGTGCATTTCTTCATCTGACGGATAAGTGAGTTGATGTAGGTATAAAAATCTTCGTCTTTCAGATGCCCCTCGGCATGCTCCTTGTTGGTCTGAAGCATGATCATGTTCCAGAAAATGCTTGTTTCGGGCTGCATATCAGCGCGTTTCATGTAAAGTTGCAGCACCTCGTAGGTGTGCACTGCCGACGGCAACTGCTGATCATTGACCTTCTTGTCCATTTTGGTCCTGAGCTCTTCACGTTCTTCAGTGGAGAGATACTCCAATTCCCAGGGGCTGGCCACATGACGGTTGGTGGCCATGCGTCCTTCGCGGTCAACGAAGAATGCTGTGGCGCTGTAGGCCCTGATCTTTTCTTCCGGGAAGGCGCCATTGCCACCATACAATCTGTCAGGGAAATATTTTGTGATTACTGCCTGCCATATTTCTTCCTGAATAGGGCAGTTCTCGAGAGTGGCATAGAGCTGATAAGACGCATCGACGTAAACCACGGCGTTGCGGGCTTCCTGAGGAGCCCACGGCTCGAGCTTGGGACCATGGTTGAAAATCTTCCATATTCCGAATCCGAGACCTGCAACGAGCACAGCCGCCGCAACGGCAATGCCGATGTATTTCAATACATTGTTGCTTCCCGGGAGATTTGGAGCCAGATCCTCGGAGATATCCTTGTTGCCGAGCGAGATCGAGTCGCCACGCTTTACACGGATATCTTTGTTTGGCGCTATCTTTATGCCGTTGACTATTGTGCCGTTTCGACTGCCGAGATCGGTGATGAAGGCCTTACCGTCTTTCGTAATCTTCAGTACAGCATGGTAGCGGCTCACAAAAGGATCGCTCACCACCATGTCGTTGCGGTAGTTTGAGCCTATGTTTATGATGCGTTTATAATTGGAGGTCTTGGCCGGTTGAGGCACCTGTGCCCAGTTGAGGGAGGTGTTTCCTAACTGGATGAGATCGCCCCGGCGTACTTCAGTTTCGTTTCCGGGTGTGATGCGCTGTCCGCCCACAAACGTGCCGTTGGTGCTGTTTTTGTCCTCGAGGATCAGACGTCCGTCATCAAGGATGAGGAGCTCTGCATGTAGGCTGCTCACAGTCGGATTGTTGATCTGTATATTACACCCGGGAGCTCGTCCTATTTTTATAAGTTTCATATCGGGATTATGATGATAGTTGATAAATCGAGTGATGATGAAGTATTGCCGGGCAGATCACACGTTGCGACGGCGGAGTTCTTTCTGCGCCTCTTCTTCTTTATCTTTCTGATTGGTCTCCTTCTCCTTCTGTGTGTCGGCTTTTTTGTCTGCGTTCTTTTTCTTGGCTTCGGCCCTCTTCTTAGCCTCTTCCTGATCCTTTATTGACTTGGGAATACCCGGTGTGAGATATTCACCACTCTCCTTGCCGGCTTTCTTCCCGTCGTTGCGGGTCGAGTCTTGAGGAGCGGGAGAAGCAGGTGTCAGAGTCGACTCGATGATTTCAGTTTCAGTTGCGGCACTGCGCGATTCTACAGCGTTTCTCACCGAGATGAAAGCCCAGAGCAGCAGGCATGCGGCCACGATTGCGACGCCTGCCCAGAGGGCGATCTTCAGGGGCTTGGATGGGTCCGGCACATCTTTCCAATCCAGAGGCTTAGTGCCGGCAAACGTCACAGAATCGCCTCGCTTTATGCGTATCACTTTGCCGTTTGCAATCTTGACACCGTTGACACTGGTTCCGTTCTGACTATAGTCGATGATTTCGATTCGTCCGCTTGGATGCAGTCTTATCACTGCATGGCGGCGGCTTATCATCGGATCTTCAATGGCTATGTCGCAGTTGTCGGAGCGTCCTATGGTTATAATTTTCATTGGTTGCGGGTGATTGAATGGGAGAGGGTGGATTATTTATTGCTGAATATACGGGAGATAACATTGTTGAGGGTGTCATTTGCAGCTTTGATCTGGCCATCTGATTGATTGGCACGACTAATAACCTTATCTTTTTTTAGCTCGTCGCTCACCCATTTGATCTTGTCCTGAGGGAGATTATGGGCCTTGAGGTCGGGTATTATGGCATCAAGGCTTTTGGCTATCTCTTTTGCCCGTTTTGAGCGTTCGGTCAGATTACTGATTTTCTTGAGGCTGTCTATCTGGCTGGCAATCGAATCAAGTTGGGCGCGAAGGGCTTCTGTTTCCTGTTCGATCTCATCAAACTGGGTGTCGGCAGATGGCGCCGGTATCGGCACTGTTACTTCCTTCACCTGAGTTTTGACAATGGTATCGTATTGCACGGTTACGATCGATTCGGGTGTTGATGGACGGTAGTGCCACTGGATGAGGTTCAGTATGATGCTCAGGCCTGCGATGACGGCCAGTCCATACATGATTATCTTCTGAAATTTTGTCATCTTGACGGGGTCTTTGGAGTTTGCTGTTACGTCGGCTATGGCGAGAGTGAGATTGTCGTGTCCTCCGCCGTTGGAAGATCCTTCATTGTCTACGGACACCACTACAGAGTCAACCGCTCCTGCGCCATTTGTCGATGACGCTATCATCTCTATCAGTTTTTTCTGAGGAAACATCCCCCAGATACCGTCAGAACAGAGCACAAAGCGGTCGCCTTTGAGGTAGGGAAGTATCGTCACTTCGCTTTTGAGCGGCCCGGTGCCGTGTCCGAGGGCTTGGGTTATGATGTTGGATTCGCCCGACAGTCGGGCCTGCTCTTCGTCTATCACATGATTCTTCACCAGTTCCATGACGTGGGAGTGGTCGGTTGAGCGATAGACTATCTTATTTTTGCGAAGTTGATATACACGGCTGTCACCGATGTGGGCCACAATGGCATGTGCGTTGGTGATAAGTACGGCAGCAACGGTCGAGCCCATCCCCTTGAGCTTGGGCTGGGGCTTGATGCCTTCCGGAAGAATTTCGGCCGGAGTATACTCTTTGCCATTGACGGCGGGATAGTCAGAGCCGGTTGCAGCGAGGATAGCGGCGTTGGCCAGATCTATGGCCACAGCCAGAGCCTCGGTTGCTTCATATCCTCTTTTGACTCCCTTGAGGTGGTCGCTGATTACCTTCGCAGCTATCATGGAGGCCGTTTTCCCTCCCGGGCCGCCTCCCATGCCATCGCACACAAGGAGAAGGAATCCAACAGGGGTGTCGGTCCAGGCGCATGTGTCCTGATTTTCCTGGCGGCCGCCTATCCTTGACTCTGCAAAAGCCTTGACGGGAAATATTGTATTGATTACTTGAACCATTGTTTCAGATCGGCAGTAGAGGGATAATTATAATAATAGAGCGATGGCCGCGCCTGCCGCAGCGGCTGTGCCGGCTCCGGTGGCTGCCCAGATGATCCACCGGTTGTTACTTTCTTTGGCTGTGAGCGCTTCGGCTATGGCAGATTTAAGCTCTTGGGCTGATCCATATCTGGCAGACTGGTTATCCGACATGGCACGGGTCAGCACGGCCATCAGGTTTCGGTTGACACCGGGAATGGCTTCGGGTGCGCTATTGTCAGAGGGCTTCCGGCCGGCAAGAAGCTCATAGAGAGTGACGGCAAATTCGTAGAGGTCGGTTGTGGCATTGACGGCAAGATGCTGGCCAACTTTCACATTCTGCTCGGGAGCGGCATATCCGGGGGTGCCGAGCAGGCCCGCCGAGGTTATGTCGTGTGTGTCGCGCGTAAAGGCTATGCCCAGATCCATTAGCCGGACATTGCTGTTGCCATGCTCCACCATAATGTTGGAGGGCTTGATGTCCAGATGGTAAATAGGCCTCGACCCCGTGTGCAGATAAGTCAAAGCGTCGAGCACAGGAAACATGGTCCGGCACACGCGCTCCACATAATTGCCGAGCGGACGGAGATTGCGGTTTACATGCTCGTCGATGGTAATGCCTGACACGAAGTTGCTTACGATGAAGATGGGGCCAGTGCTGGCTGGCTCACACAGTCCGATTGTCTCGATAAGGTTGGGATGACGGAAGCGTAGCATCGCCTCCTCCCGGGCTCTGTTTCTGACGCTGGGTATGTTGGCATAGGCCGGATTGACCATCTTGATGGCCACCTTGCGGCCATCCGTACATGATTGGCCGGCATAGACCGTGCCCATGGCTCCCTCTCCGATCGGGCGATGGGAGGTGTCAAAGACAAACTGCTCCCTACCGGCGATGAGATAGACCAGATTGCCTTGTTGGACAAAGTTGCGTGCCATATTCTGAAGGTTTAGAGCCGGAATCGGTGCGGTTGGTGATTAATTAGCGGATTCGTTGAGTTCGCTGATGCGTCGGCTTGCTTTTTCGGCTATGTCAGTGTTGCCTGTGGAGTTGGCTTGTTCGAGAGCTTGTTTGTAAAGTTCGAGAGCCTTGGCGGGATTGCGGCCGTCAACAACCGCACCGGCTATGTCCGGACCCGCCAGATATGCTTCGGCCATCCAGTAGGTGCCCTCGGCGTTGGCCGGATCAAGCTGATGGGCTTTGCTGGCCCACCGGAAAGAGGTGGGATTGTCCTCGGAGATCACGGATGAGACGGTGGCATCGTATTGGCCCCAGTAGATCTTTCGGAGAAGGAGAGCTGCTTCGACTGATTTGGGATTGCCGGCATTGACTATCTCTGCGAGTGCGTCGGCCCCTTGCCTTACTGTAGACGGATCGGCCAGTTTGTTGAGAGCGCTGTTAAAGGCAACCTCATAGTCCGGTGTTGCTGCCGCAGGCTCTGACTGGGTCGCAGGCAGGTCGGTGGATGCTGTCGTTTCTTCGGCACCCTTTCCATCATTGCCGCCGAGGAAGATAAAACCACAGATTATGGCCAGAAGCACCACCACACCTGCTGCAATTCCCAATATCTTGTTTCGATTGCCGCTTACTGAGGGGAGGGTGATGGCCGGGGAGCCCGGATTAGTCTTGAGATGGCGCTCGTTGCGTTCCAGATCTACACGGAATTCGGCAGCGGAGATGTAGCGGTCGGCTTGCTTCTTAGCAGTGGCTTTGTCCACAACCTTGCGTAGCTCCTTGTTGGGAATCAGTTGTAGGTTGGGCTTGCTCTTCATCTGCATCTGGAGCACCTCGTGGTCTGCGCCCTCAAAGGGGAGTCTGCCCGTCAGCAATTGATACAGCATTATGCCGATGGCATATATATCGGTGGTCTCATTCTGATGAGGGACATCTCCGGTCACAAGCTCAGGGGCGGCGTAGGCTGCCTTACCCATAAACTGTCCCGTAGAGGTAAGGGCTTTGTCCTGAGTGTTGATGGTCTTGATCTGTTTGGCGATACCATAGTCGATCAGCTTGACGTTCCCTTCAGCGGTCACCATGATGTTGGATGGATCGATGTCGCGGTGTATGTAGTGCTTGTCGTGCATCGCCATGATGCCTGAGAGCACACTCTTGACAATGATGGCGGCAAAACCCTCGCGATCAGTCTGGGAACGGTTGTAGAGCTCCGTGGCATAAGGAATGATGTTGCCGTTATTGTCGGTGGTCTTGCCATTGAGTAGATCGGCAAGCATCACGCCTTCAAGAAGTTCGCTCACAACATGGTAGTGCATCACGCCGCCGGGACCTTCCACCTCGATGAAGCCATACATCTTGACGAGATTCTCGCTGTTGATCTGGATCGAGGCCTCGCGCCGGGCACGCTCGATCACTCCCTGCGAAAGATCGTCAAAGAGAAATTTTATTGCTACGGGCTGGCGGGTGCCGGTTTTATGATCCACTCTTGTCCCCCGAAACACCTGACCCATGCCACCCACTCCGAGCGGGGTGCTGTCAGTGTCAACTTCATACGATATGTTGTCGCGACGCTCCTGCTCACCCTGTAATATGATGATTGACATGATATGTTGGCTTGGTTGATGTTATCAGAGGAACTGGGTGCCACCGTTGGCAAAGTTGTCGATGCCGTCAACGGCCTGAGTGCCGTTGGATGCACGATGCTCGCTGTTGTAGGGAGAGAATGTGTCGCTGCCCGAGGGATTCGAAGCGCCAAACATCGGGGGTATCTCCTCCGTGTCGCCTAAATCGACAAAGTTTTCGGCTACCGACAGTCCGTAGTCGGCTCCGTTGATGAGCAACAGAAGTAGCTGGTAATTGTCGCCGATGCGTATGATATCGTTTGTCTTGACTTCATGATTGTCAAAGTCAAGTTCTTCATCATTGACAGTGATGCCGTTTTTGGACCCCTCATCGCGGATCTGAGCCACCAGCCTGCGGTCGCCGGTCTTCAGTTTTTTCACATTGAGCAGGGCATGGATCCCCGACACCGTGCCCTCACTGAGACGGATATCACATTCTTCGTCGCGGCCAATGGTGTTGCGACCCACATGGACCGGCCAATACTCGCCGATTCCCTTGCGGGAAATGGAATAGAGAAAGCCTACTACCGGGGCAGAGGAATCGACTACCGGAGCTCCGGGTTTGTCAGTTGCTGTCTTGTGCATTCCCGGCACAACAGTACCGCTTTTGGGTGTTGATGCTCCTGAGCGAGAATAGAAATTATTCATTCCCGGTGCCTGTGTTTTGGTCTGTGACATGATGATTTATAGATATTAGTTTATCGCATGGTGTCCGTAATCGAAGGCGTATAGTGCATGATAGGGCTGTTGAGGCAACGAACTTGCGAAACTTGAATGTTAAAATATTTATGTATGGGAATACTTGTTTTCATGCAAAAATACGGTAAAAATTACCCCCCCCAATCGTTTAACAAAAATTAACACTTGTATTTCGGATCACCCTTTCATCCCCCGCAAAGAGATCTCGGTTTTTGAATTAAGCAGATTTCCCGAGCGGCAATCATCATATAAGCCGGTGCAAGGATGATTTTGCGGGGGAGGGGCGGTTTTTCGGGGTCAGGTTGCTGCTATGTGCGGGGAAATGCTTAATTTTGGCTTTTCTAATGGCTCAGGCCTCGATTTACCCATCTTCACGCTCATTCTTACTTCCTTGACCAAGATACTTAAAATATTTCTGCGCATCGTGAGCCTGACCCTGCTGTGTGTGGTCGGTCTCGCCGTTCTTCTTGTCGTAGCGCTCTATCTCCCTCCGGTGCAGACCTTTGTCAAGGATTTTGCGCTGAAGAAGGTCAATGCCTCGACGGGCATGAATATTCAGGCCGAAACGTTCCGCCTGCGTCCGCCCCTGCGGCTCGAATTGGGTGGAATTAGTGTGGTCGAGGAGTCGGGCGACACTCTGGCCGCTCTCGGCCATGCCGATGTCAACGTGATGCTGCTGCCGCTCATAAGCGGCTCGGCCGAGATAGAGGATATAGATATCGAGGATGTCTTCTACCGGATGGGCACTCCCGATTCGGCTATGTATCTTACGGCAAGGGTCGACACGGTGTCGCTCTCGGATGCGTCATACAGTTTCAAGCGCTCGGTAGTAGATGTGCGCGGTCCGTTGCAGCTTGCCGGAGGCCGTGTAAGTCTGCTCATGAACGATTCTGTGAAGACGCCGCCCGACACTGCGGCCAAAGCCCCGATGGATATGAAGATACTTCTGGCTGATGTCGAGCTCCGCCGGGTGACGTATTCGATGAAGATGATGCCTCTGATTGACTCGCTGGGTGTATATCTGCCTGTTGCGCGGCTTGCCGACGGTCGCATCGATATGCTCACTCAGGATATCCATGCCCACAGCCTGGACATTGACTCGGTATCAGCGGCCTATCTTATCCCGGCCGCTTCGGGCGACACTGCGGCCAAGGCGCCTGCCGACACGGTTGCCGCCGCGTCGATGCCGTGGACGATAAATGTGGACCATCTGATCCTCACGGCCCGCGATGCCGTTTATGCTCTTGCGGGGGCTGAGCCGGTGCCGGGTCTCGACATGAATTATCTCGCCGTGAGCGATGTGGATATCGAGATAGACTCGCTCTATAACCGCGCCACATCCGTCAGGGTGCCGCTCAGGCGGCTGCTCGCCACGGAGCGTTGCGGCCTCAGCCTCAATGCCGCAGGATTGTTTGACATGGATTCGGCAGCCATGCGTGCCGAGGCGTTCAGGGTGTCGACCGGACACTCGCTGCTTACCTTCGATGCCGAGATGGGGGTTGGCGATCTGACTGCAGACCCGTCGCTCCCGCTGAGTCTCGATGCCCGTGCGGAGATAGCTCCCTCCGATATTGCCACCGCTTTCCCGGCAATGGCTCCGATGCTCAATCAGTTTGCGGCCACACCCATCCGTCTGGTGGCCCGCGCGGAGGGCACTGCAGGGCGGGTCGTGATCGACACTCTGTCGGCTGCAATCCCCGACATAGCCTGGCTCAAGGCCGATGGCGCTGTCGACAATCCTTTTGATTTCGAGCGCATGAGCGGGCGGATCCTGCTCGACGGAGCCATAAGCCGGGGAGCCAACAACCTCAAGAAGATATTCCTCGACCGCTCCACGGCCTCAATGATAAATATAGCGCCTACACGTCTGCAGGGCGATGTCAACTACCGTCCCGGGCGGGTCGACGGGCAGCTTGTGGCGCGCACCGGAGCCGGACGCATGAGTCTCGGGGCGCGCTGGGCCATGACAGCCGAGAGCTACAACGCTTCGCTCAACCTCAGTCAGTTCCCCATCCAGGCGTTCATGCCTTCGATGGGTGTGGCCGATGTGTCTGCCACCGTCAAGGTCGACGGACATGGCTATAACCCCCTGCGCCGCTCTACGGCGATGAATCTCGATCTGAAACTCGATCACCTGATGCTCAACGACAGGGAGCTTTCGGACATCACCCTTTCAGCCATCCTGAGCGACGGCACCGCCACCGGATCACTCGTGTCCGTCAACCCCGATGTGGAGCTCGACGCCGACTTCGAGGCCACGCTGACTCCGCAGGGCTACACATGGAATGTGACCGGAGATGTCCATAATCTCGACCTTAAGGCCATGGGATTCAGCGCCACACCGATGGGGGGCGCACTCTCGCTGTCGTCGACCGGCGCCATGACACCCGGCATGAAGACTCTTGATGCCCGGCTCGACCTGGCCGATCTCACATGGAACATGGGTGCCGACCGCATTGAGGCCGACTCGATCTTCATGACGCTGGCCACCGACTCAACTACCCGCGCATCGGTCATTACCGGCGACATGACCCTCGTCGCTACGTCGCAGATCCCACTGATGCAGGTGATGGACCGCCTGACGCCCCTGATGTCGTATGCCGACAGCGTGATGATACGAAAGCGGGTCGATGTGCTGGAGCTCCAGCGGCTCATGCCTCCGATCCAGGCTCAGATTGCCGCCGGAAGCCGCAATGCCGTGGCCGAATATCTCGGCAACTCGGCAAAGACCTACTGGGATTCGCTTACAGTGACCGTCCGCAACGATTCGCTGCTCCACTTCAGGACCCGTGTCCTCGGTCTGGAGGTCGGAGCCAACGAGCTCGACACCATAGCTTTCGACGCCAATCAGAAAGGAAAATATCTTGTCTTCGCCGCATCGATGGACGAGCGCCCCGGCACGATGGACAATTTTGCCCACGTCAACGCCAACGGCTTCATTGCCGACGATAAGGTGTCGATCTTCTTCCGCCAGAGCAACATCGAGGGTAAGCGTGGCTTCAACATAGGCATGAATCTTGTGGCCGAGGACTCCACCATCACGGTCAAATTCGTGCCGCGCAAGCCGACGATCGGCTACAAGCAATGGAGCATCAACCCCGACAACTTCGTGTCGGTCAACCTGACCAACAAGTTTATCTCGGCCAATCTTGAACTGACGGGCGACGACAGCAGCCTCAAGCTCTACACTCTCAACGAGACCCCCGACTCCGATCAGGAAGATGTCGTGCTCGACCTGAGCAGCATCCATCTTCAGGACTGGCTCAAGATATCGCCGTTTGCGCCTCCCATCAAGGGCGATCTGGGAGCCAAACTGCGCTTCCACGTCGCTCACGAGCAGATCACGGGCAAGGGCAGCGCCTCGCTCACCGATCTATACTACGGGCGAGACCGCGTCGGCTCGTTTGATCTCGATCTTGATGTGGCCAACTCCCGCGGAGGCGTGCTGACAGCCGATATCGGACTGCTCGTCGACTCCGTCAAGGTCATCACCGCCCAGGGAGCGCTCAACGACTCCACACGCTCCAATCCGTTCCTTCTCGACTTCTCGATGATCCGCTTCCCGCTCGCTGTGGCAAATCCCTTCCTGCCTAAGGAATATGCGCGCCTGAGCGGCACTCTCTCGGGCCACATGGACATCACCGGCTCGATGATGGAGCCGATATTCGACGGTAAAATCACTTTCGATTCAAGTGCGGTCAAGGTTGGGATGCTGGGCCAGACATTCAAGTTTGCCCCCGACTCCATCCCCGTCGACAGCAATGTGATCCGCTTCGAGGGCTTCCGCATCACCGGTGCGAACCAGAACCCTCTGCTCATCGACGGCACAGTGGATATGCGCCATATTTCCGAGCCTAAGTTTGACCTCAACATGACGGCCAACGATATGCAGATAATCAACACTTCGCGTCCGCGCGGAGCCGATGCCTACGGCAAGGCCTTCATCGACCTCGATGCAAATGTCAGGGGCAATATGCAGTTTGTCAATATCGAGGCCGATCTGGCTGTGCTCGCCGGCACCAATGTGACCTATATCATGACCGATGCCGAGAGCCAGATTGTCAACCGCTCGACGGGCGACATGGTGCAGTTTGTGGTCTTTGCCGATTCAGGGGCGGTGGTGAGAGCCGACTCGCTCGCCTCTACAGGCATGAACATGAATCTCGAGGCGCGCCTCAAGATCGAAGATGGATCCACCATCTCCGTCGACCTCTCGAGCGATGGCAAGAACAAAGTCCAGATCAAGGGCGAAGGACAGCTCACCTATACTCAGAATCCGATGAACGACGGCCGCCTGACCGGTCGGTTCAACATCAACAGCGGATTTGTGCGCTACACTCCGCCCCTCATGAGCGAGAAGCTGTTTAACTTTGAAGACGGCAGCTATGTATCGTTCAACGGCGACATGATGAATCCCATCCTCAACGTCCACGCCAACGACCGCCTGCGCGCCAACGTTACCCGCTCGGGCGAGGATTCGCGCCTCGTCAACTTCGACATCGGCCTTTCGCTCACAGGCACTCTCGATCAGATGAATCTGGCATTTGATCTGTCGACCAACGACGATATCACCGTCGAAAACGAGCTCCAGGGCATGAGCCCGGAGCAGCGGGCCAATCAGGCCATGAACCTGCTCCTGTATAATGTATATACCGGCACCGGCACCCATGCCTCGGCCAATCTTGCCGGCAATCCGCTCTACTCCTTCCTGTCGAGCCAGCTCAATTCATGGATGGCCAACAATATCAAGGGCGTCGACATCAGCTTCGGCATCGACCAATATGACAAGACCGCAGGCGGATCGACCTCGACAGCCACATCCTATTCCTATCGCGTGAGCAAGAGCCTCTTCAACGATCGATTCAAGATCATTGTGGGCGGCAACTACTCGACCGATGCCGATGCCGACGAAAACTTCTCCCAGAATCTCATCAGCGACATATCATTCGAGTATATGCTCAACCGGGCGGGCTCGATGTATGTGCGCATCTTCCGTCACACAGGTTATGAAAGCATCCTCGAGGGTGAGATCACTCAGACAGGTGTGGGCTTTGTGATCAAGCGCAAGCTCAACACGCTCAGAAATCTGTTCCGGTTCCTGCCGGGCGTGAAACCCAAGCGTATCGCTGCTCCGGAGGCTCCCGCGCAGGACTCTAACAACAGCTCAAAATGAAAAGGCAAGCACACGATACCCATCGCCTCATAGCGGGGCTCATGGTCATAATAATTGCGGCTGCCGTGGCCGCCTGCTCCACCACCCGGCGCATCCCGTCGGATGAGATACTCTATACCGGAGTCAAGAAGATCGTGATCGATTATCCCAAGACCGACACCATCGGCGAGGCTCCGGGGCTCGCCTCGGATGTGAAGGATGCGGTCAATGTGGCGCCAAACAATTCGCTCATCTCACCGTATATCCGCTATCCTTTTCCTATCGGCCTATGGGTTTACAACAACTGGAATGATCCGGGCCACGGCTTCAAGCACTGGCTCTACGACAAGCTCGTGGCCGAGCCGGTGCTGATCTCCGATGTCCGCCCTGAAGTCAGGACTGAGATGATCGACCAGATCCTCGACAACAACGGCTACTTCCGTGGCAAGGCTTCCTATTCACTCGTCCAGAAAAAGAACAAAAAGAAGGCCTCGATCCTCTATGAGGTTCAGACCGGCAACCCCTACCTGATCGACTCGATCTCGCTGCTGCCCGACACCTGCCGCCTCTATCACCTGATCGACTCGGTGGCCCTGGCAAGCAGCTATTTCAAGACCGGTAGCCGCTATTGCACCGATTCGCTGTCGACACTCCGCATCGAGATAGCCAATGCCGTCCGCAACAAGGGCTACTATTTCTTCAAGCCCGACTTCCTTGAATATCTTGCCGATTCGACCATCACCCCGCAGAAGATTGCCATGCGGCTCACAGTCGGCTCCAATGTGCCTCATTTCGCCCTCCAGAAGTTTGTGACCGGCAAGGTGACCACCACCGTCTACCGTAATACGGGCGACGGATATCCCGACACGACTCAGACCCGCCGCGGCGAGCTGATCGTGATGCAGCCGTCGCGTCTGCGCAAGGGGTTGATCCCGTCGTGTATCACATTCCGCACCGGCCGGACGTTTTCGGTGCGCGACATGAACCGCACCCAGACCTATCTCTCGCGACTCGGCATCTTCAATGGCATAGATATCGCAGTGTTTCCCGACACCACCGCCAAGGTGCCCACTCTCGATGTCGATATTTCCTGTACGTTCGACACCCCGCTCGAAGCATCACTCGAGGTCAATGTCACATCCAAGTCCAACTCCTATCTGGGCCCGGGCCTGATCTTCTCGGTCACCAACCGCAACCTCTTCGGCGGAGGCGAGCAGCTGTCGTTTGCGCTGAGAGGGTCGTATGAGTGGCAGACTGGCCGCGACCGCGGACGCTCGATCTTCAACTCCTATGAGCTCGGGCTTTCGACCACACTGTCGTTTCCGCGCCTGCTGGCCCCCAATTTTGTGGAGAGGTCGAGACGCGAGGTCAACTGGACCCGCATCACTTTGTCGGGCGATCTGCTCAACCGCCCCCACTATTTCAGGATGGCGCAGTTCAACGCCTCCTTTGCCTACGACTGGCGCATGAACCGTCATGTGGTGAACACCTTCACGCCCCTGAAGCTGACCTATACAAAGCTGATCCACACCACTGTGGAGTTTGACTCCGTCATGGCTGCCAATCCGGCTATAGCCCAGAGCTTCATGACGCAGTTTATACCGCAGATGATGTATAGCATCACATACGACCGCGACTTCGGTCGCGACAATACCCTAAACTGGCAGCTGACTCTCCAGGAGGCGGGCAATGTGTTGTGGGCAGCCTATCGTGCCTGCGGACAGAAGGGTGAGAAGCGCTTGTTCGGCACTCCGTTCAGCCAGTTTATCAAGGGATCGACCCAGCTCGTCTACGGCAGGCGCATGTCGGGCGACAACTGGATCTACACCCGCGTTGCAGTGGGCGCGGCCCATGCCTACGGCAACTCTACCCAGGTGCCCTATTCGGAGCAATTCTATGTAGGCGGCGCCAACTCGATCCGTGCCTTTGCGGTGCGTTCGCTCGGCCCGGGCAGCTATCATCCCGGCAAGGAGGTGGTCAACGGATATTTCGATCAGACCGGTACATTTAAGTTCGAGGCCAACATCGAATATCGCTTCCCGATCTACGGGCCGCTCCATGGCGCGACATTCCTTGACTCGGGCAATGTATGGCTGCTGAAGAATGATCCGCAGCGACCGGGCGGTAAGCTCGAGGGTAAGACATTCTTCAAGGATCTGGCTCTGGGCACAGGCGCGGGCCTGCGTGTCGACATCGGCATGCTCGTGCTCCGCGGAGATCTCGGCATAGGAATCCATGCCCCTTATAAGACCGCGCGCAAGGGGTATTACAACATGACCTCCTTTAAAAACTCACTGGCATTTCACCTCGCCATAGGCTATCCTTTCTGATCGGTAAGGACGGCCTCTACCTCCTTGAATGCAAACGGCTGAAAGGGTGTGGCACTGCCTTCTGCCAGCAAGGTGAGGAAGCCTTCGGGACTGACTCCGGCTATTGAGGCGCGGAATGTGAAGCCGTCGTCGCACCGTCGCCAGCTATGAAGTCCTTCTCTCCGCCACAGTCTGCCGGTATATTGCCGATGGATCGCCTCAGCGTCAAAACAGGTTGCAGTCAGGGCCTGTTCGATCCGGTCAGCTATCTCCAGTGCTATCGGAGCAATGGCATAGTCGGTGCGCCCTGTAAGCCGTCCCACAGATTCGGGGTTGGGGGCATCGCTGCGGAATTCGGTCTGGTTGATGTTGAGGCCTATACCGGCGATGACATGAGTGAGCCTGTCGCCGAGGATCCCGCACTCGATCAGTATGCCGGCTATCTTGCGGTCGGCCACATAGATGTCGTTGGGCCACTTCACGGCCACTTTGTCGGCCATCCGGGGCACAAGGCCGGCTACGGTGTCGGCCACCGCGAGAGCCACCGCCTCGGAGACAATGAACTGTTGCCTCACCCCAACGGGCAGATCGCGCAGCAGGAGGCTCATCGTGACGTTCTTGCCCGGCTCGGCCTCCCATGAATTGCCTCTCTGCCCCCGTCCGGCGCTCTGGCTGCGGGCGAGGATGACCGTGCCCCCCGGAAGCGACTCGAGCCTGCGGGTCATAAGCAGATTTGTCGATTCGGTTTCCTCAATCTCTATAAGGTTGATCATGACATGAAAAATTATAGTGGCAAAACTATCGTGTCGTCAAACTATCGTAGAGCATTAGAAGGTGCTTGGCTATGTCAATATCGCTCATCTCTGGATCGAGGCCATAGGTTTTAGCCACCGCTTTGTCGTTTACTCGATGAGCGTTGCGTAGATCGGGGGGCATTGTGCGGTCATCGTATAGGTCGGCCAAAGAGCAATCCGGATATCTATCTCTTACATCAAGAATGGTCTGAGCGGTTTTCATGATGTCGAGCTTTTGCTTTTCAGATAGCTCAGGCCATGGGAAATTGTTGTAGATGATATCCTTGGAGTACCGATAGTCGCTTTTCAGTCGACCCCCTATGGTTTTAACCCACACCATGTGGATGCGCGATGTAAGCACCCCTAAATGGTACAAAGTGGCATTATTTGCAATTAATACAAGATTACTTGCCATCGAATCCTTAGACATGAAACCTATCGGAATATACTCTCTTCTTTCGGAGGATGCGCTTGGAATGAGCAGATAGTCACTGTCGGGAATATTTTCGACATGGAAGCGTGTCGGTTTGTCGGCAAGTTTAATTGTACCGGCGCTTCTACTTGCCAATCGGTATCTCCTCACCAGATCAACTCGCTTCAAACATTCTGGCATCTGCCGTATGATTGCGGGCGAACATTCACCGAGCCACAGACAATATCGTGGAGACCGGTATATAAATTCCTCTGCCCCATACCATTTTCGGAAGTATTGCGTGGCATTTGGCTCCGCTCTTATAAAGGCATCCTTCTCTGCGGGAGTGAAAAGATAATTGCCTCCGTCAATAGGTTTATTTCCTATGCCGATTTCGGGCACATTGCATAAAGGTCTGGTTCGACTCTCCACAACTATATCGGGAAGATCAAGGAGATAAGGGCTGATGTTTTCGACTGTCTGAGCCTCTCCCGCAGCATTGTAGATGGTGCGATTGCTTGTGTCGTGGTCCTTGCTGAATCCTACTATCACGCAATGTACATGAGCCTTTTCTGTGCTTTCGCTATCCCAACGGAAGGTTTGATGGGCAAAGTCGATATGAATACCATCTTTCAACAAGGGATTCCATAGCAGTGACACTTGTTCGCCCTGACATATTGAATTGGTAGATACGAGTGCTGCCCGGATGTCTGTATCGGGCTGTTTCATTAGATCTACCGATTTTTTGTACCATCCTGCCACATAGTCGAGGTTGCCGACTCCTTTCCATCTGTTGCCTAACACGGCCCGGAGGTCAGTCTTCTGTTGCTCCGACATTGTTCTTGCTCCGTTGAAGGGCGGATTGCCTATTATATAGTTGAGCGACCGGACATCTACTACTGAATTCCAATCCATTGTCAGTGCATTACCCGCCACTATGTTGTGATAGTTTTTGAGTGGCAGCAGGTCGAGGTCAGAGTTTACAATATCCATTGTCTCCTCTAGCATCTGGCTCTCGGCAATCCAAAGTGCTGTTTCGGCAACCGACACGGCAAAATCGTTGATCTCGATGCCGTGAAAATTGGATAGCCTGACCATTATTGGTGAAAGTGAGCCTCCGAGATCCATACCGGCGGTGTTATTATCTTCATACGCCCTCAACGCCTCGTTTTCAAGCCGTCGCAGCGACAGATATGTTTCGGTAAGGAAATTTCCCGAGCCGCAGGCGGGATCAAGGAAAGTCAGGTTTCCCAACTTGCGTCGGAAATCCGCAAGCAGCCTCCGGCGTTGTCTTTGACTGCGGTTTGCGATTATTGTGGCGAACTCTTTGCGGAGGTTATCAAGGAATAAGGGGTCAATCACCTTATGTATGTTTTCAACAGAGGTGTAGTGCATCCCACCGTGGCGCCGGGTCTCGGGATTGAGGGTGCCCTCGAATACGGAACCGAAAATGGTGGGAGAGATGGGGCGCCAGTTGAAGCCCATACTTGCCTCGTCGAGGAGGAGATCGATAAACTCTTTGTCAGGAATAGGAATCTCGATTTCTCCGGCAAACAGGCCTCCGTTGACGTAGGGAAAGGCGTTCAGACTGTCGTCGACATATCTTCTGCTGTCAACGGGTGTGTCAAGAATCTTAAACAATTCAGTCAGGGCGCGCCTGAAATCACCTGGACGGTCACGGTAGGCGACAAGATAGTCGTGGAATGCGTTGCGGGCTTGGAATATGTTGGTGTCTTCTGCATATAGGCAGAAAACAATCCTTACACACAACTTATTGAGCGCTTTCTGGCTCTCCGGGTCATCGGGGTTGATATATTTTTCCCTCAGCAGTTTATAGAGATCGCCAATAAGGCGTCCGGCCCGGATGCTGACATCGGTCTGTCGGACAACGGAGGTTGATTCCGTATCGACTAGAAACTGAAGCCGGTGCCAGTCATTTGCAAGGTCAGTAAGTTTTACGATCTCAGGCGGTCGGTTGGGAAGCTCCATATCGTGAATGTGAAATTCACTGAAATTGCAAGTAAGCACCCAGCGAGGATGCTGACTCACTCCCATGTCCAAGATATATCGTCGGACTTGCTGGTAGGGAGTCAGCAGTCGGCCGTCGCTTTGGCGGATCCTCTCATCCAGATTCCAGCCAAGACTCTTCTGTTCAATGAGAACACGTGTGGAGGGGATGCGGACATCGACGAAACTTGTCCTGTCGCCCATCACGCGCTCCTCAAATCTCACAAGCGACTCGGGATTACTCACGCCGAACACATCCCGGAGGAGCGATAGCCAAAAAATCTGCGTCTCTCCTCTCTCATAACCGCGTCCCTGCCATTCGCGAGCGAATTTCGCTGCCTGTTTCCTATGTTGAGCCTCTGTCATATTATTCTAAAAAGTTATGTCCGTAGTAAATACGCGCTATAGATCCAGTGAATTTTCATTTAGCAGAAAATCATAGATGCCGATTGTAGTAATTCCTGCCTCGTTTCTCAAAACAGGAGTGTCCTCTCCGACGATAATGATTTTCTTGAAAGAATCGTTGATATTGCGCAGTGAGGCTTCTTCCTGTTTCATCTTTTCTTCATCCGGCATCCGGTAGGCAGATTGGATATAGTAGCGTCGGCTGCCCATATTGCAGACGAAATCCACTTCAAACTGTTTCCTTTCCCTGTTGCCATCATCTTGTCTAAGTTGTACCGGCACGATACCTACATCAACATTAAAGCCCCGAACACGCAATTCGTTATAAATCACATTTTCCATCAGATGTGATGGCTCGGTTTGCCGGAAATTAAGCAAGGCATTGCGCAGACCGCAGTCAGTGAAATAATATTTGAACGGGCTGTCGATATAACGTTTCCCTTTCACATCATATCGGCTTGCCTTTTCTACAAGGAATGAATCACAGGCATACTCCAGATACGACGTCAGCGTCATGCGGTTGACTTTCACATGCTTTACACTCTCGAATGTGTTGGTGAGTTTTGTCGGATTTGTCAATGCACCTATGTCTGATGCAAGGATGTTGAGCAATTCATCCAGCACATCTGTGTTACGGATACTGTAACGCTCCTTTATATCCTTGATATATGTATGGATAAAGAGGCCTTTCAGATATTCGCTCTTTTCTTCTTCGGAGGTTTTCTGAATCACTTGTGGCAATCCTCCGAAAAGCATATAATTCGCTAATGCGCGGTCTTTCGGGATGTCCATATAGGGAAATACCTCACCGAAGCTGAGTGGGTAAAGTTTTATCTCATCGCCTCGGCCTCTGAATGTGGTGATCACATCCTTGGAAAGAAAACGCGCGTTACTGCCGGTTACATATACGTCGGCATTGGGCATATTGAGATAGCTGTTGAGCACATCCTCAAACTCAGTTACATGCTGGATTTCATCAATCATTATGTAATGAACGGCATCATCTGTCAGTTTTGAGTCGATGTATTCGAGGAGTGCGTCCGGATCGCGCAGACTCTTGTTTCGCCTGTCCTCAAGGTTGATCGTGATGATGCGGTCGTTTTTTACGCCTTGATCCCTGAGCCATTGGGCGTAAAGTGTTGACAATAGGAATGATTTGCCACAGCGTCTTATGCCGGTGACGATCTTTATCATTCCGTTGTGCCTGCGTGAAATCAGCTTTTGCAGGTAAAGAGGTCTTTGTATTATCATGCTGCTATTGTCAAATACTGTGCCTTGTCACACTTTTTGACAATACAAAAGTAGTGGAAATATTCTTTTCGGCAAAGAGAAGATATAAATCAGACACGTTAACTACACGGAGCCATCGCCGCGCTGCGGCTCGGATTGGGGGGCTGCCCTGACCCTACACTCGCCGCCCTGCGGCATCGTGTAGGGCTCTTACGATCATCGCGCCGCTGGCGCTCGTCCACCTAAAGAACTCAAATCTGCCATCACCGAAACCTCCCCTCCACCCGCCGAGTCGCGGAGCGACGATGATTGTTGGCAGCCCCGCACGATGCCC
>CAYWWE010000020.1:0-26910 GCA_964461785.1 uncultured Bacteroides sp. | reverse complement strand
CAAAAATAACCATTTTCCATATTCCGACCAAATTTTTGAGCAGGCATCAGGCCTCCAGGGCGCGCTTGATCAGCATTCCGAGCGGGTCGGCCTCGATGCGGTCTATCACGAGGCCGTGAGCTTCTGCCACGCTCCGGAGTATATCACCGAACACAGCTGCAACACCGCCGGTAAAGGCTACAGGCATGTCGCGGTAGCCGGGATAGGCCGACAGTATATCAGTGAAAAAGCGGGAAAAGGTGTCGGCAAGCAGTCGGGCGATAAACGGATGAGCCTTATTTGCAACCGCAAAAGGCACAAACGAGGCTATATATCCGCTCCCCTTGTGCTCTCGATACACAGCCTCTACAAGCGATGGATAGTCGAGGGCCGGATAGGCCGCGTGCCACTTCTCTTTCAGATCGTCCGGGAAAAGATTTCTGATGGCCCGGCGAAGCAATGCAGCTCCGATAGCCGACCCCGACCCTTCGTCGCCGAGAATATATCCCATCGGCGGCAGGTTGAGCTCTATGCGTGAGCCGCTCCAAAGGCATGAGTTGCTTCCGGTACCAAGTATACAGGCTATCCCGCGCCTGTCGCCCAACAGAGCGCGGCATGCTCCAGTGAGATCCGTCTCGATCCTCACCTGTTCCGGGTCAACAGCAAATGAACGTGCAACTTCAGCAGCAAGTGTTCGGGCCGAATGGCCAACGGCTCCGGCAACGTACATCTGAACACTGCCTATGGGCATCTTGACCTGACCGGCGGCGAGTGAGAGCTGTGTAGAAATATGAGACCGGGAATAGACCGACGGATTGATCGGCCCGGTAGAAAACCTCGACACCGTTCCCGTGAGCCGGTCAACGACGGCCCACTTGCCTGAAGTGGCACCGCAATCGGCTATCAGCAGCGTCGGGGTCATGGCTCGACGGTATTAGTCCTCGGGCAGACCGATGGGTACCTGACGTCGGTTCATGGCGTCGCGGAAACAGATGAGGGTCTCGGTGCGACCGGCGCCGATCGGCACTATCCCTTCATTGATGATATCGAGCAGATGGGAATTGTTGCGCGCATAGACCTTAAAGAGGATGTCATGACGACCCGTAGTGTAGTTACACTCAACCACTTCGGGGATGGCCTGCAATTTTTCCACAACTTTATCGAGGTCTGCGGGGTTATTAAGGCATAAGCCTATATAGGCACACGTTTCATAACCTAAGGCCGACGGACTGATAATGGTCTCGAAACCGTTGATCACTCCAAGACCGGTCAATTTCTGAATTCGCTGATGTATGGATGCACCGCTTACCCCACATTCGCGGGCTATCTCCAAAAAGGGTACTCGCGCATTTGATGCAAGCATATCAAGTATGCGGCAATCGAGCTTGTCAAGCTGTTGTCGTGCCATTATTATATAAACGTATTATTGTTCATCCGTGAGTTTTCAGCGCGAAATTAGCAATTTTTCTCCAAATCATACCCTCCTTCATCACAGAAAATATTATTTTTGTAGCATTATGACACATTTTCATCACACTGCCGCAATAATCCTTATTCTCCTGACCTCACTGATCCCGACACGGATCGGTGCCATGACACCCGAAAAAGAGCTTCCCGACTCCTCGGCATTCGAGGGGCGACAGTCCGTGGGTCTTGTCCTCAGTGGTGGAGGAGCCAAAGGCATCGCCCACATCGGCGTCATCAAGGCGCTTGAAGAACACAACATACCCATCGACTATATCGCCGGCACATCAATGGGTGCCATAATAGGCGGACTGTATGCCGCCGGTTACACCACCGACGAGATGATCGACCTCATCCTCTCCCCGCAGTTCGTCAACTGGTCGACAGGCCGTATCGACCCGAATCTCACCTATTATTTCGCGAAGAAAGAGCCTACACCCGCACTGATCACCGTCAATCTCGGCGACAACGGAAATATGACTGACAGCCCGACATCGGTGCTCCCCACCAGTCTCATCTCTCCTCTGTCGATGAACTTCGGTTTCCTCGAAATCTTCTCCGCCTACACCGCCCAGTGCGACGGCGATTTCAACCGCCTGTTCGTTCCCTTCCGCTGCGTCACCTCCAACATATACACAAAACATAAGGTAGTGTGCCGCTCCGGATCGTTCGGCGATGCCATCCGTGCCTCGATGAGCTTTCCGCTCGTTTTCCATCCCATCGAAATGGACGGCACGCTGATGTATGACGGCGGCATCTACGACAACTTCCCCGTCGATGTGATGAGATCCGACTTCGCCCCCGACATCATGATCGGTGTCGACGTGTCCAATCCCGACACAAAGCCCAAGGCCAACGACATCATCCAGCAGCTCGAAGATATGGTGATCCAGAACAACGACTACTCTCTGCCGGCCGACGAGGGCATAAAGATCAAGGTTGACGTGAGCATGTTCAGTCTGCTTGACTTCCAACAGGCCAAAATCATCTCGGCCAAGGGCTATGACAAAGCCATGGAGATGATGGACTCGATCTGCACCCGTGTCACCTCACGCATCCCGCGCGAGACACGCGAGATAAGGCGCAAGGTTTTCAAAGACCGCACTCCATTCCTGAGGTTTGACTCAGTGCATGTGTCGGGCGGAAATCCCGGCCAGAACGAGTATCTGCGCTATGTGTTCACCCACAACTCGCCCGACACATTCGGTATTGACCGCGCACGCGACTCCTACTACCGTGCAATCTCGTCGGGACAGATAGAGAATCTGCTCCCCCACGCAGTCAGGCTCCCCGGCGACTCACTCTTCACGCTCGACATCACAGCCACGGTCAAAAACAATTTCCGCGTAGGATTCGGCGGCTATATCAGTTCCTCGACCGCAAGCATGCTGTTCTTTTCGGGAGGCTACAACAATCTAAGCATCAATTCATTTGACGCAGCGGTAAACGCATGGGTGGGCCAGAGCTATCTGGCAGCCGACGGATCGGCCAAGTTCACAATAATGAGCTCCACTCCCTCCTACCTGATGCTCCGGGCAGTGATCTCACGCCAGAAATTCCATGAAAACGATAATCTTTTCTTCAACGACGCATCGCCCAACTTCGTGACAAACTACGAGACATTCGGGCGCCTCACCTACTGTCTGGCCGCAGGCCGCAGGGGCAAGCTCGAGACCTCGCTGGGCATCGGCCACCTCATCGACCGCTATTACCGCTCCTCGATAGTCAGCGAGCCTACACCTGTCAAGGAATATGGCCGCGACAAAGCAACCCGCACCCTCGGCCAGCTCCGTTTCGGCTATGAATACAACACCCTCGACAACACCTCTTATCCGACCGGAGGCACCGACCTGCGCGTCGGAGTCATGGGAGTCACAGGCCGGATGACCCACTATCCCTATTCGCTCGACGCCGATCCCGTAAGGACCAAGCCGACATGGGCCGAGCTCCAGGTCCACGCTCTCGGATTTGTCAACACGTCAAAACATTTTGCCCTCGGCCTTGAGAGCAACCTCATAGCCTCGACCCGCAAGCTCCCCTCCGACTATTCCACAGCTCTCGTGACGGCTGCCTCGTTTAATCCCACCCCCTCCACCTACAATGCCTTCAACCCCGCTTTCAGGGCCGATTCATACATCACCGGCGGCATCATCCCTGTCTGGAAGATCAGCAGCATGCTTCAGGCACGCGGCACATTCCACTGCTTCCTGCCCTTCCGCCGCATCGAGGAGGGTCCGGATCATTCGGCAGTCTACGGAAAATGGTTTGCCAACCCCCGCTTTTTCGGCGAAGTGTCGGCGGTTGTCAACCTCCCCTTCGCAGCCGTCACCGCCTACGCCAACTACATGAGCTATCCGGCGCGCAACTGGAACTTCGGCCTCTCGCTGGGCATATTCATCCTCGCGCCCAAATTCCTGAGGTGAAGTCGGTAGATTTTTTTGCATGATTGCAAAATATTCCGTAACTTTGACTAAGAAATCCATCTCCTCAACTTATCTACACCTAATAAAGTGAAATATACAGACTCGATGACCAACGACTTCCGCAACTTTGCAGTAAAACATATCGGTCTCAACGGCCATGCACTCGACGACTATGTCAGCGCCGTCAATGCATCACGCAATTTCAGCGCAAGCTACATCTCTCCCACCATTATCGAAGAACGCCAGCTCAACGTGGCTCAGATGGACGTGTTCTCACGCCTGATGATGGACCGTATCATCTTCCTCGGCACTGAAGTCAACGACTACACCGCCAACGTGATCCAGGCCCAGCTTCTCTATCTCGACTCGGCCGACCCCGGTAAAGATGTCAGCATCTACATCAACTCGCCCGGTGGATCGGTCTACGCAGGCCTCGGCATCTACGATACCATGCAGTACATCTCGTCGGACGTAGCCACTATCTGCACCGGAATGGCCGCCTCGATGGCTGCCGTACTTCTCGTGAGCGGCACCAAAGGCAAGCGTTTCGCTCTGCGCCACTCCCGTGTGATGATCCATCAGCCCATGGGCGGCGCCCAGGGTCAGGCCTCCGACATAGAGATCACCGCCCGCGAGATCCAGAAGCTCAAGAAAGAGCTCTACACCATCATTGCCGAGCACTCCGGACAGCCCTTCGACAAGGTGGAACGCGACAGCGACCGCGACTACTGGATGACCGCCGAGGAGGCTCGCGACTACGGCATGATCGACGACGTCCTTATCCGCGCCAAACACTGATCCCTCGATGGCAAAGAAATCCAATAACACCGGTTCGGACCAGATCCACTGCTCGTTTTGCGGTCAGCCCGCCAACAACAGCATCGTCATGGTGCCCAGCGCCGATGAGAAGACTTTCATCTGCTCTGACTGCGTTGAGCGCCTCGACGAGATGGTTGGCGAATATATGGAGCAATATAATATAGGTGGACGCCGCAACATCGGAAAGAAGAAAAATAAAGACTCTGCCGGATCTCCGGCTGCCGACACCGCTCCGCATCTCGCCGAGATCCCCAAGCCCGCCGAGATCTCCGCGTTCCTTGACCAGTATGTGATCGGTCAGGAGACTGCCAAGAAATATCTCAGCGTAGCCGTCTACAATCACTACAAGCGTCTGGCTCAGGCCGCCGACAACGACGATGTCGACATCGAGAAGAGCAACATAATCCTTGTCGGCCCCACCGGCACGGGCAAGACCCTGCTTGCCCGCACCATAGCAAGGATGCTCAATGTGCCCTTCACCATTGTCGACGCCACCGTGCTCACCGAGGCAGGCTATGTAGGCGAAGATGTCGAAAGCCTTCTCACCCGCCTGCTTCAGGCTGCCGACTATAATGTGGAGGCAGCCCAGCGTGGCATCGTATTCATTGACGAGATCGACAAGATCGCACGCAAGAGCGACAATCCGTCGATCACCCGCGACGTGTCGGGAGAAGGCGTCCAGCAAGGACTTCTCAAGCTCCTCGAAGGATCGATCGTCAATGTACCGCCTCAGGGAGGCCGCAAGCATCCCGAGCAGAAGATGATTCCGGTCGACACCAAAAACATCCTCTTCATCTGCGGAGGTGCTTTCGACGGAATTGAGCGCAAGATTGCCCAGCGCCTCAACACCCATGTCGTGGGCTATGGCACCGACAAGGCTCGCGCCAACATCGACCGCGACAATCTGCTCCACCTTGTGGCTCCACAAGACCTCAAGAGCTTCGGACTCATACCCGAGATCATAGGCCGACTCCCCATCCTGACCAATCTTGAGCCGCTCGACCGTGAGGCCCTGCGCCGAATCCTGACCGAGCCCAAAAACGCCATAGTGCGCCAGTATGTCAAGCTCTTCAAGATGGACGGCGTTGATCTCACCTTCACACCCGAAGCCCTCGATCTGATCGTTGACAAAGCCATCGAATACAAGCTCGGAGCCCGCGGCCTGAGAGCCATAGTCGAATCGATCATGATCGACCCCATGTATGAGCTCCCGTCCACCACTGAGAAGAGCTTCACCGTCACCCCGGAGTTTGCCCTCAGCCAGCTCCGCAAAGCAAACTTCGACACCACCCTCCAATCGTAGACTTTCTGCATTTTTATCTATCCATCATCACATCTTTAGTTCTCCCCTCCACCGTATGTCTGTATCCCGTATTACAGCTCCATCAGTAGACCTCTCTGCCGAGCTCAAACGTAACTTTGGCTTCGACAAATTCAAAGGCAATCAGGAAGCCATCATCCGCACCCTCCTCTCAGAGCGCGATGTGTTTGTCCTCATGCCCACCGGCGGCGGCAAAAGCCTGTGCTATCAACTGCCCGCTCTGCTCATGGAGGGAACCGCCATCATCATCTCGCCTCTGATAGCCCTGATGAAAAATCAGGTGGATGCGATGCGCAATTTCTCGGAGGCCGACACGGTGGCTCACTTCCTTAACTCGTCGCTCAACAAGGCGGCCATCGACCGCGTCAAGGCCGATGTTGTGCACGGGAAGACAAAGCTGCTCTATGTGGCGCCCGAGAGCCTGACTAAAGATGAGAATGTGGAATTTCTTCGTTCGGTAACTATCTCGTTCTATGCCGTCGACGAGGCCCACTGCATCTCGGAATGGGGTCATGACTTCCGTCCCGAATACAGGCGCATACGCCCGATAATAAACGAAATAGGCAAGCGGCCTGTAATAGCGCTGACCGCCACCGCCACTCCCAAGGTCCAGCATGACATACAGAAGAACCTCGGGATGCTCGATGCTGCTGTGTTCAAGTCGTCGTTCAACCGCGAGAATCTCTACTATGAGGTGCGCAAGAAAAACGACAACATCGACCGCGACATCATACGCTTCATCAAGCAAAACGAAGGAAAAAGCGGAATTATCTACTGCCTGAGCCGCCGCAAGGTCGAGGAGCTCGCCGAGTTGCTGTGTGTCAACGGCATCAAGGCGCTACCCTATCATGCAGGCATGGACTCGCCCACCCGATCGGCCAATCAGGATCAATTCCTTCTGGAGAAGGTAGACGTGATCGTAGCCACCATAGCGTTTGGCATGGGCATTGACAAGCCTGATGTACGTTTCGTCATCCATTACGATATGCCCAAGAGCCTCGAGGGCTATTATCAGGAGACGGGACGCGCCGGACGCGACGGAGGCGAAGGCCAGTGCATCACCTTCTATTCCCCCAAGGATCTCCGTAAGATGGAGAAATTCATGCAGGGCAAGCCTGTAGCCGAACAGGAAATAGGCCGGCAACTGCTCGAAGAGACCGCCTCGTATGCCGAAAGCAGCGTGTGCCGGCGCAAGGTCCTTCTCCATTACTTCGGAGAGGGCTATGACACTGACAACTGCGGCAACTGCGACAACTGTATGCATCCGCGCAAGAGCGTCGATGCCCGCGAGGACCTGCTCGCTGTCCTTGATGCCATTCTGTTCCTCAAAGAAAAATTTAAAGCCAAGCATATCATTGACCTGTTGCGCGGGCACATATCCTCGGATATCCGCACCTACCGCCACGACACCCTCGACCTTTTCGGATCATGCTCCGACATCGACGAGCGGCGCCTCTCGGCCGTAGTGCGACAGGCAGTCATTGCCGGGTATCTCACCCGCGACATTGAAAACTATGGCCTCCTGCGTGTCACACCCGAAGGTCACCGTTTTATCTCACATCCCAAACCATTTAAAATAGTGGAAGACATAGATTACAGCGCAGACGAAGAAGAATCCTACTCCGTCAAAGGAGGAGCCGGATGCGCTGCCGACCCCGAATTATATTCGATCCTCAAAGATCTCCGCAAGAAAGTTGCAGCCGAACATTCGCTTCCTCCCTACGTCATTTTCCAGGATCCCTCGCTGGAAGCAATGGCTACGACTTATCCGATAACCATCGACGAACTCGCCAACATCTCCGGAGTAGGCGCCGGCAAAGCCAAGCGCTACGGACAGGCATTTGTCGACATCATCCGCCGCCACGTCGACGACAACGAGATCGAGCGCCCCGAAGATATGGTTGTACGCTCGGTTGCCAACAAGAGCAATGTCAAGATTGCCATAATCCAGGCTGTGGACCGCAAGGTGCCTCTCGAATCGATCGCCGAGTCGAAAGGTCTTGAATTTGAAGAACTGCTCGACAAGCTCGAGGCAATAGTCTATTCAGGCACCCGGATCAACATCAAATATGATCTCGACGAGCGTCTCGATCCTGAAGATCAGGAAGAACTGTTTGAATACTTCAAGGAGAGCGAAAACGGCGATCTCGACGAAGCATTTGAGGAATATGGCGATGTCTACACCGAAGACGAGATCCGCCTCATGCGCATACGCTTCCTTTCAGAAATGGGTAATTGACTTTTATGACAGGCTTCTCCTCACCCCCGTCGGGCGGCAAGATTGTAAGCTACTCCGGTGTCAGCATTTACCGGCAGGAGCTCAAGGTGCTCAGGGACATCGAATTTTCTCTCGATCCCGGAGAATTTGTATATCTCATCGGCAAGGTTGGCAGCGGCAAGTCGTCGCTTCTCAAATCAATGTATGCCGAAGTACCCGTGGTTGGCGGTGAGGCGAGAGTCTTTGACTACGATCTCAATCATCTTCGCCGCCGCGACATACCGTATCTGCGCCGGCGCATCGGTATCGTGTTTCAGGACTTCCAGTTGCTCACCGACCGCGACATCTATTCCAACCTTCAGTTTGTGCTCGGCGCAACGGGATGGTCAGACAGCCGCGAGATGGATCAGCGCATTAAGGAAGTGCTCACCGAAGTGGGGATGCAAGGAAAGGACTACAAGATGCCCCACGAGCTTTCGGGCGGCGAGCAGCAGCGCATCGTCATAGCCCGGGCCCTGCTCAACAAGCCTCGCCTCCTGCTGGCCGACGAACCCACGGGCAACCTCGACCCCGTCACGGGTCAGCAGATCGTGGAGCGCCTGCAGGAAATCTCATCGCGCGGCACCGCCGTTGTCATGTCCACCCACAACCTCCAGCTCGTCAACCGCTTCCCGGGCAGGATAGTCTATTGCCGCGACCACCGCATTATTGAATAACAGTCAGGAGCTGCGTTAAGACAACGCATCAACTTTGCAACCGTCATGATCAAGCATATTCTTATCGGCATAATAGCCCTGATCGCCCCCGTCTTTCCGGTGATGGCAGGGATCGAAGATCTTCCGGTCACCACGATTGATGGCCGCTCTTATCATTATTATGACGTAGAGCCCAAGCAGACCATCTACTCTATCTGCCGCGATCTCGGGATCACGAAATCGCAGCTTCTCGAAGCCAATCCCGAAGTGGCCGACAAGGGTCTCAAGGCGTTTCAGCGCCTGCTCTTTCCGGTTGCGGCAGCCGAATCGGAGCCGGAGACCTATATTGTGAGGGATAAGGAGACATTCTATTCGATAGCCCACACCCACGGGCTCTCGGTTGCCGATCTTGAAGCGGCCAACCCGGGTGTCACCCTCCTCCGGCCGGGCATGACGCTCCTCATTCCCCGCCGTGGAGCCATTCAGGCCGCAGTCAGCAAACCCGATCCGGCCAACATCGTTATCCTCCCAGAGAGTGTCCCTGAACAGATGCCGCAGGTCATTAACTCGGAGACTGCCGTTCCGATCCTCCTTCCCGCCGAGACAGAGAAGTCGATCACGATAGCCGTGCTGCTGCCGTTTATGCTTGAGGAGACCGAGCGCAGTCGGCGCGCCGACCTCATGACGGAGTTCTACAAGGGCTTCCTGCTCGCTGTCGACTCGATGCGCAACGAGCCCTACCCTATCAAGATCATGACCTACGATACGGAGGGGAGCCTGGAACGTCTTCAGGAGATCATGGCCAAGCCCGAACTCGCAGAGGCCAGCGTGATCATCGCACCCGACAATTCGGCTCAGCTCGAAGCTCTCTCGCGCTATGGTGCCGAACATGACATTGATGTCCTAAATCTTTTTGTAGTAGCCGACAAGACGTATCAGACCACCCCTCACCTCTTTCAGGCCACTATCCCCCACGATGCCATGTATGACATCGCTATCGAAGCCATGACGCGCCATTTCAAAGAAGGGATAACTCCGGTCATCCTGTCGCCCACCGACTGCAAGGCCGACAAGGAATCCTTTATAGCCCAGCTCACTAAAGCCCTCCGTGACAACGGCATCGACTACCTGACCATCGAATATGAAGGTATCCTCAGACCCGACGATCTGGCCGGACTCGACAACTCCGACCGCTATGCGTTTATCCCGACCACATCGCGTCAGGCCGACCTCAACCGTATGCTTCCGGCCCTGATAGAGCTCAAGAGCGGCATGACGGCCTACGATCCGGTAAGACTCTACGGTTATCCCGAATGGATCACATTCCGGGGCGAGACGCTCACGAATATGCACAATCTCAATACCTATCTTTACTCCCGCTTCTTCACCAGTCCCGAAGATCCGTGGGCTCAAGGTGTTGAATCCGCATTTGAAAAGTGGTATGGCAACCAGATGGCCGCCGCCGTTCCGCGTCAGGGTCTGCTCGGCTTCGATACCGGGATGTTTCTGATAAATGCTCTGTCGTCGGGAAACGGAATTGCCGGAGCCCCGGTTTACCACGGTGTGCAGAATGCCTTCCGGTTCATCCGGCCCGCAGGAGCCGCCGGATATGTCAACAACGATCTTTATTTTGTCAACTTCCGCCCTTCGGGACTCACTGACCGCATAAGCCTCTGATGAACCTGATCCGTAACCTCACAGCGGCCATAGCCGTCATTGCCTCAGTCTTCACCGCCAGCGCCCAGCGGGAATACGATCCTCATCTCTGGATAGGCGGCCGGGCCGGAATGACACTGAGCCGCATGGAATTTGCCCCGTCGGTGGGTCAGTCAATGCTGCCGGGCAAAGCCATCGGATTCAGCGTGCGCTATATCGAGGAGAAAATTTTCGGACTGGTCGGCGAGCTTGTCATTACACAGCGCGGCTGGCGCGAGGATTTTGACGAGGATTACCGCGACAAGTTCCACTACGACCGAACCCTGACATATATAGAGCTCCCCGTGATGGCTCACATCTATTTCGGATCACGCAGGGTCAAGGGATTTTTCAACGCCGGTCCCTCCGTAGCCTATATGATAGGCGATAAGATCAAAGCCGATTTCGACTATCATCAGCCCGACAAGGTTGAAGGTTTTCCCTATCGCTACCGACAAACCGAGCAGATGTCGATGGATGTTGCCAACAAGTTTGACTACGGTATTCAGGTCGGAGCAGGAGCCGAGTTCTTTTTCGGCCGTCACTCGGTGTATCTCGAAGGCCGCTACTATTATGGCCTCGGATCCATCTACCCCTCCCATAAGAGCGACACGTTCACGGCTTCGCGCGGCACCTCCATCATAGTGTCGCTCGGATATTATTTCAAAGTGAAGTGAGCCGATGGATCCTGTTTTCCTTCTGAGATCACCCAAGCTGCGATATACCGGAGTGGAGATAACCCTGCCCGGTGAGATAGAGATACCTCGGGGAGTGACGGTTGTCACCGGCCCTAATGGCGCCGGGAAGTCAACACTCGCACGCATCATTCAGCGCGGCCGCAATTTCCTCACCAACAGGATAGAGTCTCCTGCCGGTCGCTCCCCCCGTGTGGCAGTGATCGAATTCGGCGACATCCATTCTCTCTCCGGATTCAAGGCCGAATATTACCAGCAGCGCTATGAAGCCACGATGAATGATGAGGTGCCGTTTGTCGGGACTCTGCTCGGCAGCCGTCTCGGATCTGAAAGCTGGAAGCGTCTGGCCTCGCTCTTTGGCATCGAGGGAATAGACCGGAAGCGTGTCAACTTCCTGTCATCCGGCGAGCTGCGCAAGCTCCTTGTAGCCAACACCCTTCTCGACACACCCGATCTGTTGATCCTCGACAATCCCTATATCGGTCTCGATCCCCGGGGGCGCCGGGCCGTCGACACCGCGCTTGAAGCCATAAAGGATGAGGGCTCAACATCCCTGATGCTGCTTCTCCCCGATCCTGCCGATATCCCCGCTTTCGCCGACAAGACTATCGTGATGGACAGATGCCGCATCTTGCCCGAAGGTAGCGATCCGGAGCCTCTATTTGACTTTTCGATCGACGGACGGACCATTCCACTTCCTGCCAACGGCCCCCATCAGGGGCGTGATGAGGTGTTTGCCTTCGAAAATTGTCCGGTGACCTCGGCAGGCCGGCTACTTATTCCATCAGTCAACTGGACCGCTTATCAGGGGGAACAATGGGCGCTGACGGGCCCCAACGGATCAGGCAAATCGACTCTGCTCAGTCTCATTCATGCCGACAATCCACAGGCCTACGCGAGGCCGGTGAGAATATTCGGCCACCGCAGGGGTAGCGGTGTGTCCATTTGGGAGATAAAGCGACGCATAGGTTATATCTCGCCCGAGATGCATCTCTATTTCAACGGAGCCCACAACAGAGTGATCGATGTAGTTGCCCAAGGTCTTAACGACACTGTCGGGATGTATAGGAAGATAACGGACGAGCAGGCCGATCTGGCCTCCCGCTGGCTCGGTATCATGGGACTCAGCGATATGGCCGAGAGGCGTCTCAACACGCTATCGACCGGAGAGCAGCGTATGGCTCTCCTTGCACGCACTCTTATCAAGAACCCACAGCTGCTTATCCTCGACGAACCACTGCACGGGCTCGACAGCGCACGCAAGACCGCCGCAATCGAGGCTGTCGACACACTGTGCCGCCGCGACAGGTCAGCACTTGTCTTCGTCACCCACAATCCCTCCGAACTGCCGCCCTGCGTAAGCCACACCTACAGTCTGGCTCGGAACTGACCCGATCGAGCCTGCTTATATAGCCTTGATCATAGCTTCAAGCTCCGACCGGATGGCGCGCAACCGCATCAAGGCACGCGAAGTACGCTCGACACCTTTCGGATTAGTCCTGAGCTGCTCCTGCGCGGCATCAAGACGCATCCCTTTGTCGCGCACCAGATAGTTGATCATCGCAATTTTCTCGACATCCGACGGAGTGTAGAGGCGCTGGCCCGCCGGCGTGCGCCTCGGGCTGATGATCGTAAACTGCTTTTCCCAGAACCGGAGCGTTGTGACGGGAATATCGAGCAGCGCCGAAACCTCTCTGATACGGTAATAATTCTTCTCTAATCGTTGCATCTCGGGGAAATTAGATTGCAAAAGTAAAGAAAAAAAGTTAATTTTGCATCTTGATTTACCCCGACGGGGGACGATATGCTATAACTACAGCCAACAATAACAATCCCAATATGCTTACAGCAAAGCAGATCCGCGAATCATTCAAAGACTTTTTCGCCCAGAAAGGTCATAAAATAGTTCCTTCGGCACCTATGGTGATCAAGGACGACCCGACGCTCATGTTCACCAATGCCGGCATGAATCAGTTTAAGGATATCATTCTCGGCAATGCTCCCGCGCGCTATCCCCGCGTGGCCGACTCGCAGAAGTGTCTCCGCGTCAGCGGCAAGCACAACGACCTCGAAGAAGTCGGCATGGACACCTACCACCACACCATGTTCGAGATGCTCGGCAACTGGAGCTTCGGCGACTACTTCAAGGCCGAAGCCATCGACTGGGCATGGGAATATCTCGTGGATGTGCTTGGACTCGATCCCGACCGCCTGTATGCAACCGTATTCGAGGGCTCGCCCGAAGAAGGCCTGAGCCGCGACGACGAAGCCGCCGGCTATTGGGAAAAGCATCTCCCCAAGAGCCACATCATCAACGGCAACAAGCACGACAACTTCTGGGAGATGGGCGACACCGGCCCCTGCGGCCCCTGCTCAGAGATCCACATCGATCTCCGCTCCGATGCCGAGCGTGCCGAGAAGCCGGGTGCCGAGCTCGTCAACCACGATCATCCGCAGGTCATCGAGATCTGGAATCTCGTGTTCATGCAATATAACCGTAAAGCCGACGGGTCGCTCGAGCCCCTCCCCGCCAAGGTGATCGACACCGGCATGGGCTTTGAACGCCTCTGCATGGCTCTTCAGGGTAAAACATCCAACTACGATACGGACGTATTCACGCCGCTCATCACCCGCATCGCCGAGCTCTCGGGCAAACGCTATGGCGAGGATCCGAAAGCCGATATAGCCATGCGCGTTGTGGCGGACCATGTGCGAACGATCGCCTTCTCGATCGCAGACTCACAGCTCCCATCCAATGCCAAAGCCGGATATGTCATCCGCCGCATCCTGCGCCGCGCCGTCAGATATGCCTACACATTCCTCGACCAGAAGCAGGCATTCCTCTACCGCATCGTCGACACTCTTATCGACTCGATGGGCGAAGCCTATCCCGAGATCGTAGCTCAGCGCGATCTGATCATAAAGGTGATCAAGGAGGAGGAAGACGCATTCCTCCGCACTCTCGACAACGGTATCCGTCTGCTCGATGGGGCAATCGCCACAGCCCGCCGCGAGGGAAAGACCGAAATCTCCGGCAAAGAGGCATTCACGCTCTACGACACCTACGGATTCCCGCTCGATCTCACTGAACTGATACTGAAGGAAAACGGCATGACCCTCGACCACGCCGGTTTTGACAAAGAGATGGCCGCCCAGAAAGCACGCGCACGCAATGCCGCGGCCACAGAAGCAACCGACTGGGTCGTTGTACGCGAGGGTGAGCCCGTCTTTGTGGGCTACGACGTGACATCCACACCAACCCAGATCCTCCGCTACCGCAAGGTTAAGCAGAAAAAACAGGAATTTTATCAGATCGTGCTCTCAGTGAGCCCCTTCTACGCCGAGATGGGCGGTCAGGTCGGCGACCGCGGCACCCTCTCCAATGCCGACGAGACCATCGAGATTTATGACACCAAGCGCGAGAACGGACTCCCCGTACATCTCTCGCTGACCCTTCCGGCCGATCCCGCAGCTGAGTTTACAGCCACGATCGATGAGGAGGCACGCATGGCCACCTCGGCCAATCACACCGCAACCCACCTCCTCCACGAGGCTCTGCGCGAAGTGCTCGGCACACATGTCGAGCAGAAAGGTTCGTATGTAAGCCCCGAAGTCCTGCGCTTCGACTTCAGCCATTTCCAGAAAGTGACTCCCGAGGAGTTGCGCCGTGTCGAGCATCTTGCCAACCGCAACGTGCGCAAAGCCATTGCCCGCGACGAACGCCGCAACGTGCCTATCGCCGAAGCTCAGGCCATGGGTGCTATGGCGCTCTTCGGTGAGAAATACGGTGAGGAGGTGCGCGTGATCCGCTACGGCTCATCGGTTGAGCTCTGCGGCGGCACACACGTCGACAACACCGGCAATATCGGCATGATCCGCATCATCTCCGAAAGCTCCATTGCCGCCGGCATCCGCCGAATAGAAGCCATTACGGGAGCCGCCGTTGAAGACTCACTCGACAAGATGGCCGACACCATACGCGAAGTGGGCGCCATGCTCGGCGGCAGCAACGACATAGCCACTGCCGTTCACCGCGCCATCGACGAAAACACCGAGCTCCGCACCAAGGTAGAGGAATACTTCCGCGAGCGCATCGCCTCTCAGGCCAAGGAGCTCATCTCCAAAGCCAAGATCTCGGAGTCAGGAGTCAAAGTGGTTGTCATGCGGGGCATCTCTGCTCCCGAAGCGGTCAAAGCCACTGCTTTTGCCGTCCGTGCCGCATCGCCGGAAAACACTGCCTTTGTTGCCGCCACAACCGACCTCGCCGGCAAACCGCTCCTCACCGTGATGCTGACCGATGATATTGCCAAAGGCGATATGTCGGCAGCTGCAATAGTCCGTAATGCAGCCAAAGCCATCAAGGGCGGAGGCGGCGGCCAACCCGGATTTGCCCAGGCCGGCGGCAAGGATGCCGACGGCATCTCAAAGGCATTCGACGACATTATGTCAGCTATAAAATAACGATCGGGCCTCTGCAACCTGATCTCTCCTCCCTCTCTCCTCTTTTTTCCCCTCTCTCCTCTTTTTTATTTTGCTGTTTCATAACCAATCATCTTGTATATGAGAAAAATTTACCTCTCACTCATTACTCTCGCTGCTGCATCGGGGCTCACCACCGCCTCAGCACAGCTCCCCAACGCCGACTTCGCCAAGTGGGTTGACTGTGTGCCCTGGACCTCCAACGGCAACACCAAAGCTCAGGGTCAAACTCCCGAAAACTGGACAATATCCAACGTTATCGGCATCGCCGGAATGGGCGCTACAACCGTTGGCAGCGAGGCTGAAGGCATTGATGGCGGCAAGGCCGTTACTGTAGCCAATACCTCCAATCCGATCATGCCTACCCAGATTGTACCGGGTTACTTTACCCTCGGAACTACCTGGTCAACCTCCGTGATGGGAAAAGAGAATGATGGCGGCACATTTGGCGGCATTAAGCTCACCACCCGTCCCGACGGCGTTTACTTCAACTACAAGCGCGCCGTTGCCGACGGCTCAGTACAGATGGCTACCGTCGTGGCCTATGTATGGACCGGCACCTTCACCCAGAAAGATGTTCCTGCCAACATCGTAGTGGCCGGTAATCCTCAATCCGTAGATATGGTCAACCGCGACCGAAATATCCTCGGCATGGAGACTGCCAAAGGCGGCGAGGTGACCAAGACCGAAGGAGCCGCACTCATCGCAAAAGCAATCCGTCCTATAGATGTTGTGACCGACGAGTGGACCGGCATCACCATTCCCCTGCAGTATGTAAGCAAGGCCCAGCCCGAGATGTTCAACGTCATCTTCGCCGCCAACGACTACTTCACTGCCGATAAGATCGACAAGGGCAACAGCTTCACCATTGCCGAGCCCAAACTCGTCTACTGGTCAAAACTTTCCGATCTCACCATCGGAGGCCAGACCGTTGCCGACTTCAGCGATGCAGTCTATGCCTATCATGTAGATGTCCTCCCGACTGTTGATCAGGTTAACTGCGAAGTGATGGGTGCAGCCGCCGAGGCTGTCATCTCTGAGAAGGACGGAGAGATTGTGATCACCGTGACCAACGCCGACGGTACGGATGAAGAGGGTCTGTCGGAGCACACCTACATCCTGACAACACAGGAGCTCCCGTCAGCTGGCGAAACTCTCAGCTACACCGGCAAACTTACCGTCGAGATGGGCGGCAGCGACATCACCGAAGGTGGTGCTGATGCAACCGTAAACATTACCACCAACCCCGACGGCACCTGCACATTCCTTCTTCCCAACCTCACGCTCGGCGAGCTCGGCACTCTTGGCGACATCAAGCTCGACGGAGTCAAGGCCGTGACCGAGGATGGTCTTACCACCTATACCGGCACTCAAGAGGGAATGAAGCTCATGAACGGAGCCATCACCGCTAATGTCACTCTTAATGGCACAGTCGATGCCGAAGGCAAAGCCAACATGACTATCGACGTTCTCTGGGTAGACGCGAATATGCCTATCAAGGTCTCCTTTGTCGGCCAGGGCAAAGCAGGTATCGGTGCTGTCGAGATCGACAACTCCAATGCTCCTGTCGAATACTTTGATCTCCGCGGTGTCCGCGTTAATCCCGATGCTCTCGCTCCGGGTCTCTACATCCGCCGTCAGGGCACTGAAGCAACCAAGATCATCGTCCGCTGATCATCCCATAGCATAACCCCCTAACCAAAGGCGCGGCTGGATATTTCCGGTCGCGCCTTTATTTTATGTCGTTAAACATAGTTAATCCGTGTACCAATTTGGTTGCCAATAATTATCTTTGCAAAAAACAGTCAGATTATGGAGATAGTAAGTGCACGAAATTTCAGAGCCAATCAAAGCGCAATACTTGGAAAAGCATTGAAGGGGGAGTCTGTTCTCCTTACTTCACGACTCGGGATGTTCAAAATTGTACCGATATCCGAACAAGATACACTCACAAATCAGATTTGTGACGGATTGAAAGAAGTTAAAGCAATCGAGTCAGGAAAGATTCCGTCAAAATCAGCAAGATCATTTCTCAATGAGCTTTGAAGTCAGGACGACATCACGATTTGAAAGAGCCGTCAAGACACTTATAAAGCGTCACCGGTCGCTTAAATCGGATCTTGAAAGCCTGATTTCCTCATTAGAAAAAGATCCCACTATTGGAGATGAGCTAACCCCTGGAGTACGCAAGATCCGCATGGCAATCACTTCTAAAGGTAAAGGCAAATCGGGAGGTGCAAGAGTCATTACTTACACCATCATTGCGTCAGAAAATCATGGTCGAGTCTATCTTTTAGATATTTACGACAAATCTGACTATAATACTGTCGACACAGGTAAGATCATGCAGGTTATACAGGATCTCAAACTATAGGAGTGAGGAACCGGGCAGTGTCGGCCAGGCGGACAATAGTGGCTGATCTCGTTGCCCGACACATACCTACGGAAATGCGGCGCCGCTCCTCGGCCAGATCATCGGTCGGACGTCTCAGAGCCGTGTCGAGCACCACAGTGTGATCTGCCGTCCGGTCTCTGAACGTATGGACGGTCGACACAGTAATCATCCCCTCCCCAACTGCTTTGAGATCGGCCTGTCGGAGCGAATAATGCAACCACTCCGGCGTGTCTCTCTCAGGCATCGGGGCTTCCTGCGCAATCAGAGCTGACGACAGCCGGCTGCTCTTTACCCCCATTTCATCAAGCAGCGAGATTATCGTTGACGCCTCGGCATTTGTCCGGGTTAGAATAGCCACAGCTCCCCCATCGGCAAGGAGGTGACGCGCCACTTCTATAGACTTCATGATAGCTTGATCCAAGGAGTGGACTACGATCTCAGGTCTGATGACCGGCAGAGGACGGTGACGCATGGTGAGCCTCAATATATTGTGGCCAGCAAGGGCGCGGAGAAGGGAGAGTGAGTCGGAAGTGGCACCCGCAAAACCAAAAATGGCTTGTGCCGGATCGACAAAGTATGATACCGACGATCCGGGAGCAGCAAGCCGCTCGATAACCCTTATCAGTGCCGGCGAGAGATTGTGCGCTTCATCCACAAGAATATGAGTGAAGGCCGGAAGCGGGGGAGCATCGGGAGCCGAGAGCCGGTTGAGCAAATGACCCGTCAGATCCTCCTCGACACTACAAAGCGACGGACCGAGAAGATATAGGCAGAGGCCGCGTGCTGTTGTCACAAGATGGTCGCCATCCTCATATCCGGGGATCGACCGCAGATCGCGAGCTGCATATCCCGAAGAGGTCACTACCAGCACCCGGGTCTGTTGGCATTTTAGAATCGCTGCGGCTTCATTGTGGATAATCGTACTTTTCCCTGACCCTGACGGACCGGTCACAAGCCGATGGCCGACCCGTCGCCGATCCGTCGGCTGCGCATCTGCTTCATGAGCATAGCGCTGCCGGCGAAAGCCAAACAGGCCTCTCGCGAAATCAACAATAGCCAGCCAGAGCCGCTTCATGGCATCCTGAGAAACAAATATCCGGAGAAGCATCCGGACCAATGGCCGATTCTTCTCCGGTATATGAAGTGATGATGCCTGTCAGGCTATGATGCCGACAGGGATTTTGTTAACACGGTTGCAGTGACGGCCTCCGTCGAATGGCGTCGAGAGAAATGCATCCACAATCTCCATCGCAACCTCAGGCTCGATAAAACGGGCGGGAATCACGAGCACGTTAGCATCGTTATGAGCGCGGGCAAGGCGAGCGAGTTCGGGCGTCCAGCAGATGGCGGCGCGTATCCCCTGATGCTTGTTGAGCGTCATGGCAATGCCGTTGCCCGATCCACACATGGCGATGCCGGGATAGCACTCGCCGCTCTCCACCGCCTCGGCACAGGGGTGGGCGAAATCGGGATAGTCACACGACTCATCCGAGTCGGTTCCGAAGTCCACATACTCACGTCCTTTGAGAGTAAGGTGGTTTTCGATGATACATTTCAGTTCATAGCCTGCATGGTCGCTGGCCATTGCAATTTTTTTCACAGAATCAGAAGCTGTTGAAGTCATTATATTGATTAGTTGAATTTAATCTCCACATGGCGCCACAGACGCTGAGGGATAAGCCTCCAGAGCGCGTTGACGATACGCCAGCGTGAGTCGATCACGGCCACACGCTTGCGGTCTATTACGGCTCGCTCCACCAGGCGGGCTGCCTCGGCCACGCTCATGATCATCGGGTAATCGCGGTCCTCTTTAAGAAGCGGTGTGCGGACAAAACCCGGACGGATGTCGGTAAACGCGACATTGACTTGCTGAGTGTAGGCCAGTTGCTCAAGAGCATTGATAAACTGCACCTGAAAGCGCTTTGATGCGCTATAGGTAGCCGCGATGCCGAGTCCCTTGGTCGCAGCCACGGAGGTGATTACGGCTATCTGTCCCTGCTCCACACTGGCTGTAGCGCGATAGTATTTGTAGGCCTCGGCAACTATGCGTGCAAAACCCACAACATTGACATTGAGTGTGTCCACAATCTTGGCATCGTCGAGATCCGGGTCTGAGAATCCGGTGCCCGAACAGTAAAGCAGAGTATCCATTCCGTCGATAGCCTCGATCAGGTCGGCAAAACGCTTCGGTGCATCAGGGGCTGTCACGTCGATCGGAGCCACTTCAATGCGGTCGGGATACTGCTCCTTGAGAGCCTGCATGGGTTCAACTCGGCGCGCGGCCATGCCGACACGCCATCCGGCACGGGCAAAATCGGCCGCAGCCTGAAAACCTATGCCCGAAGATGCTCCTATAATAACTATCTTTTTCATATCTGGGGGGTTGATGTGTTAGCCGGGGCATCTCCGGCAGGATCCGGGAGTGGATCTCCGACAGGGATGTCCTTCGTTTTATCAACGCCGGCAGCTCCTCCCCTGTTCAAGGGGATGGTGTAAATTATAGAGAATGCACCGCTTACGGGCATGGAGCGTTTTCCGAAGCCTGGGATATACATAGGCTCGCCATGCTGATTTTTGGTCTCGTGAAGCAACGATCGGAACTTGAATTGCCATCCGGCCGAGAAGGGGCCTACGATCTTTACCCTCACTCCCATGCTGATCTCAAGAAATCCGGCTGTGGCCGACTGCGACGGGATGTCAAACGTCGATGGCTCGCCCCAGTAGTAGCCGGGGACAGTAGCATTGTCGACACTCCATTTGTATGTGGTGAAACCATATCTGAGGCCGACGAGCAAGGCGTAGGCGGGAGAGTTATTGTAAAATACGTTATAGTCGGCACCTATCTTGAAATAGGGCGCTACCGGAGTCTTGAATGTGAAATTTGACCCATCGGGCGATATGCTTGCAGAGCCGAGTCCGGCCTCAAAAAGCGGGAAAAACCTATTGTACATCGAAAGGCGGATATAGGCCGATCCGATACCGTACTTCTGTCCGAGCATACGCATCACGGGATCCCAGATGTCAACACCCACGTCAAACGACTCCCAGCGCGGATAAAGATTACGGGGCATCTGGGCCATGGCAGCCGAATCGACAAACTCCACACCGGTCACGGTGTCGACAAGCACGATATTACCCTGGGCATCCATACGCTCGGCAAGCCGCGTACGGTCGATCTCCTTCGGCTTGTCCACATTCTGCTGACGCTGAGGAGTGACCGGAGTGACACGCCGCTGCGCCGCAGCGCCGAGCGCCGTGGCAACCATCAGGATGATGACTATGGAAAGTCGGATTGCTGTTCGGATCATTGCTTTACTGAGGTGGTATAGTAAAGACGGATTTGCTGCAGATCATAGTTGAGGATAGCCGAATCGACAATCCCCACCGAGTCGAGAAGCCAGCGCGTGTGGGCAACGCGGGTTATGCGGTAGCGGTAGAGCGCTCCACAGTCTTCCGAGGCGAAATAAGGGATGGTAGTATAGTCAAACGTCAGGGTGTCGATGTGTCCTCCGGCTGCCTTATTGGTGTAGCGGAAGAAAAACGACGTCGACTGACGCCCCGGGCGCAGAGGGAGATAGACGCTCTTGACCGAGCCCTTCTGCACGAGCAGAGAGTCGTTTGGCGCTCCGATCCCACCTATCTCCACAGAGTCTATAGAGATGGCCTTGCCCTCCTCATAGGAATAGAATCCCGCCAGAGGCACCGACGACTGCTTTTCCGTGCAACCCGTCGAATTGCATCCAGCCACAACCGAGAGCACAAGGAGTCCGGTTACTGCTATGATCAATATTTTCCCCATGAAAGAATCTCGTCAAGTGGCTTACGCTTTGTGGCCGGACGGAACTCGCCGTCGGCTGCCGTGGCCGAGGGATAGCCCAGTGGGACAATCACGGCCGGCTCCATACCCTCGGGCAGACAGAGTGCCTCAGCAAGCGGCTTGGGATCGAAATTGCATATCCAGCACGAGCCGAGGCCGAGAGCTGCGGCTGCAAGGCAGATATGCTCCGTAGCAATGGCGATATCTATGTCGGCATGATCCTTGCCGTCGGCTCCACGATGCCATGCGCCGCCATGATCCTCACAGCACACGATAAAAACCGGAGCCGTGGCAAGCCACTTGCGGTCGTAGACCTCAAGCACCGCCCTGCGGGAAGCGGCATATTCCGGCTCGTCGGTAATGGCAATGAAATGCCAGGGCTGACGGTTGACTGCCGATGGGGCCAGACGGGCAGCGTCCACAATGGCGCGGATCAATGCGTGGTCCACCGGACGGTCGATATCATAGCTGCGGCATGAGTGGCGGGAGGCCACCAGATTGCTGAAAGATGAATAAGCTGAGGGATCCATGGCTGTTGGGAGTGGGGAGTTAAATCATGACTCGGGTGCTACGGTGCGTAGCTCGCGGTCGATCTCATAATGGTTGCGGCCGGCCGAATTACGAACCACCAGTTCGCCGATAAATCCGGCCAGAAAGAGCTGGGTGCCGAGTAGCATGGTAGTGAGGGCAAGATAGAAATAGGGCGAATCGGTCACGAGGGTGTAGTGATTGCCCGAATACATATTATATAGCTTGGTTGCGCCCACCACGATCACCGCGATCGTGCCGATAAGGAACATCAGCGAGCCGAGCAGTCCGAAAAAATGCATTGGCTTTACTCCAAATCGGCTCATGAACCAAAGCGTCGCAAGATCGAGATAGCCGTTGACAAAACGGTCGAGGCCAAACTTGGTCTTGCCATATTTGCGGGCCTGATGATGCACCACCTTCTCGCCTATCTTGCCGAATCCGGCATTCTTGGCCAGATAAGGAATGTAACGGTGCATATCGCCATAGACCTCGATATGCTTGACAACCTCGTTGCGATAGGCTTTGAGGCCGCAGTTGAAGTCGTGGAGATTACGGATTCCGCTCACCCGGCGCGCGGTGGCGTTGAACAGTTTGGTCGGGATGGTCTTCGACAGCGGATCATAGCGCTTCTGCTTCCATCCGCTCACAAGGTCGTAGCCCTCCTCCCGGATCATTCTGTAGAGTTCGGGGATCTCGTCGGGCGAGTCCTGAAGATCGGCGTCCATGGTGATGACCACATCGCCCTGGGCGCGGGCAAATCCCGTGTAGAGCGCCGGGCTCTTGCCATAGTTGCGCCTGAACGACACCCCCTTCACATTAGGGTTGTCGCCGGCAAGCTCCTCGATGACTTTCCATGAGCCGTCGGTAGAGCCGTCGTTGACAAAAATCACTTCGTATGAAAAGCCGTTTTCCTCCATCACGCGGGCAATCCATGCCGCCAGTTCGGGGAGCGACTCGGCTTCATTGTAAAGCGGGACTATTACAGAAATATCCATTGGGTCGGTTAAAGATCTTGGTTGGACGAGGCGCCGCGCACCGGACGCGCACGGACAAGGAGAGCGATAAGAGCCGACAGCAACGACCCGGTGAAGACACTGAGCCAGATCATCTCCATGACGATGGAGATAGCCGTGGGCACCAGACCATTGTCGATCATGCGCTGGATCACTTCGGCCATCTCCTCGCCGCGCTGCCATCCCGAGTCGGAATAGAGCGCTACGACGGCATGGAGCTGCTCGATGATATAGGTCGAGTCGATCCACCGGAGCCAGACCACCTCAACGGCGCCCGCAAGGAGGCTCCCGCAGAGAAATATCATGATCCCGTGCATCCACAGCGCCGACATGAGAGTCATGCCGCGGTCGGCCACGTATGCGCGGCGAAGATAGCGGTAGATGACAAAGGGCACCCCGAGCATCATGGCTATGGACAGTAGCGACAGCATGGCTATCCGGGTGGTGTAGATCGAGGCAAAAAACATCACCGTGAGATAAACGGCAAACGTCAGCCCGTCTTCTGCACCACGACGGTAAGGTGAAGGCTGGGAATAAGGCATATCGATAAGTTGCGGTAGTAGCTCTCGGGCTCCCGCGCCACAAAGTTACTAATTTGTCGGCACACACTGTTAATTTCAGGCTGCTTTTCCGCTCGGCGTCGTCAGATAATAATTGTGAAAAAGGCTGCGGCTCTGTTTGCCGTTTAACATATATGTGTTAATTTTGCGCGAGATGTTAACATTTAGCTGCCCGATGCTGAAAAAGACCCAACTTTTGGCGCTTCAGACGTGTTAACATAATATAGTTTTAATTAGCGTTTGAAATCCTCCCCTCCACCCGGGAGGCATCATCATATAATCCGAGATGAAAAAATCGACGATCTGGCTTCTGACAATCATTATGGGCCTCACCTTTGCCGGTTTGCTGTATATGCAGATCACATATATGCGCAACATGGTGAAGATGAGGGATGATCAGTTTGAAGAAGGCGTGAAGCGCAGCCTTTATGCCGTCACGACCGCCCTGGAGCAGGACGAAGCCAAATATTATCTTGAAGAGGATGTGGCCAACATCCGCTCGTCGGTCCTCCCGACCTACACCCCCGAGGGCTCGTCGTCGGTGGGAGGCATCACCTATTCCTTCACCACGGGCGAAGGACTCGAAGGCGACATCACCCTCAAGGGCAATCTCTCGTCGATCAGCCCGCAGCTGTCAGGCTCCGCCCTCAAAGACCGGCAGAAGTCGATGCAGGAGATCCTCAAGGGTCAGTATATGTATCAGCGCTCGCTGCTCAACGAGGTTATCCTCAACATCATCAGCCACTCGGCCAACCGCCCGCTGACCGAGCGCGCCGACTCCGCCCGGGTAGCTTCATATCTCCGCACCGAGCTGGCCAACAACGGCCTGACGCTACCCTTTGAGTTTGCCGTGGTCAACCGCATGGGTGCCGTCGTCTACCGCTCGGCCGGCTACAGCAATGCCGAGAGCCAGCACACCTCCACATTCGCTCAGCCGCTGTTTCCGTCCGACTCCCCCTCGCGCATGAACTACCTCAAGGTATATTTCCCGACCATGAAGGACTACATCTTCTCGTCGGTCAAGTTCATGATCCCATCGTTTGTCTTCACCTTCGTTCTGTTGGTCACCTTTATCTCCACCATTGCCCTGAGCTTCCGCCAGAAGAAGCTCACCGAGATGAAAAACGACTTCATCAACAACATGACCCACGAGTTCAAGACACCGATCTCCACCATCTCCCTTGCAGCCCAGATGCTCAACGACGGCGCCGTGATGAAGTCGCCTAAGATGCTGAGCCACATATCCGGCGTTATCAACGACGAGACGCGCCGCCTGCGCTTTCAGGTCGAGAAAGTGCTTCAGATGTCAATGTTTGAGCGTCAGGGAGCTACCCTCAAGCTCACTGACGTCGACGCAAACACGGTCATCGACAATGTGGTGCATACCTTCAAGCTGAAGGTCGAGAAATACGGCGGCTCGATCTCGGCCAATCTTGATGCGCTCGACTCGATCATCCACGTCGACGAGATGCACTTCACCAACGTGATCTTCAACCTCCTCGACAATGCCGTCAAATATCGCCGCGAGGATGTGCCGCTGAGGCTCGAGGTGTCGACATGCGACATCGACCAGGATCGCAAGCTGCGCATCGAGGTGGCCGACAACGGCATCGGCATCCGTCGCGAGGAGTTGAAGAAGATTTTCGACAAATTCTACAGAGTGTCGACCGGCAACGTCCACGATGTCAAGGGCTTCGGCCTCGGCCTGGCCTACGTTCAGCGCATCCTGCGTCAGCTCGGAGGCCAGATATCGGTCGAGAGCGAGCTCGGCGTCGGCACCAAATTCATAATCATCCTACCGCTAACCTCTTAATCCCCTATAATTTATGGAAGAACGACTTCGTATATTGCTCTGCGAGGACGATGAAAATCTCGGTATGCTCCTCCGCGAGTATCTTCAGGCAAAAGGATTTAATGCCGACCTCTTTCCCGACGGCGAGGCCGGTTACAAGGCATTTCTGAAAGGAAAATACGATCTTTGCGTGCTCGATGTGATGATGCCCCGCAAAGACGGCTTCGCGCTGGCTCAGGAGATCCGCACCGTCAATGCCGACGTGCCCATCATTTTCCTCACCGCCAAGTCGATGAAAGACGATATCCTCGAAGGCTTCAAGATCGGCGCCGACGACTATATCACCAAACCCTTCTCGATGGAGGAGCTCGTGTTCAGAATCGAGGCCATCCTGCGCCGCGTCAAGGGCAAGAAGGGCAAGGAGATCACCATGTATAAGATCGGCCGATTCACCTTCGACACCCAGAAGCAGGTGCTCATGATCGGCGACAAGGTGACCAAACTCACCACCAAGGAGAGCGAGCTGCTCGCCATGCTCTGCTCCCATGTCAACGAGATCCTGGAGCGTAATTTCGCCCTCAAGGCCATCTGGATCGACGACAACTATTTCAACGCCCGCTCCATGGACGTCTACATCACCAAGCTCCGCAAGCATCTCCGCGAGGATCCCTCGATCGAGATCATCAACATACACGGCAAGGGCTACAAGCTGATTGCGCCCGATGCCGACCACGCCTGATCCTGCCCCGGCGCAGGGTCTGTGACCCCAAAATCTCTCCTCGTTCACGTTTCAACCTCCCTCCGGGGACCAACAATTCAAGTATTACAGCCCTGATGCAGGGCATTAGAAGACACATCGACGGCGCGTCAGAATTCGGGAATGGTGGATCCACACGGTCCGCCATTCCTCTTTTTAATCCTCCCGAAAAATGGTCTCCACGAATTGCGCCATATTTCGCGGGCTTCGCGAATTGTAGGGATGCACCCTGGTGCATCCGGTGCCGACGACAGGTG
>CAYWWE010000019.1:0-27724 GCA_964461785.1 uncultured Bacteroides sp. | reverse complement strand
ACAATATTTACTTCATTCACATTATGAAATCCGTTAGACGAATTCTTTTTGCAGCTCTTTTCATTTTGGTTGCATCCGCAAGCATCAACGCCCAGAATCTTAAGGATGTGCTCGGTGGCCTCGGCAATGGCTCGGGCATCGGAACAATTCTTGACAACGTCTTGGGTAAAAGCGACGTAACGGTTGCAGATCTGCAGGGTACATGGGCCTATGTCGAGCCCTCGGTGGCATTCCAGTCCGACAATCTTCTGCAGAAAGCTGGCGGAGCTGCTGCAGCCACTGCCATAGTCAATAAGATCAAGCCATATTATGAGCGTGTCGGTCTCAACCACATGGAACTGACCATCAATGCCGACAGCACTTTTGTGATGAAAAGCGGAAAAGCAGTCATGAAAGGCGACATTGCAAAAGCCGACGACGGCAACTTTATCTTTGACTTCAAGGCCCTCGGAAAAGTGAAGATCGGAAAGATGAACGCCACAATCACCAAGACAGCCACAGGCAATGTATCTCTTACTTTCGATGCCTCCAAGCTGATCACTCTCGTGGACAAGATCGCATCGGTAAGCGGCGTTTCAACGCTAAAGACAGCTTCAAAGATGCTCAACTCCTACGATGGGCTCAACGTGGGTTTCATCCTCAAGAAGACAGCCTCAGCACCCTCAAAGTGAGATTGGACATATACCCCCTTCAGCGCTTCCTGCCGACAAGCCGGAAGCGCTTGTGATTTTGATCTCATAACTCTGGCGACATAAGCATCAGACAACATCATAAATCATTCGATTTTAATATAAATAGTTAATTTTAACATTCCTTATGCTCGTCGCGTTGTTTTAAGATATAATTTTGTTTCACAAATTAGACCATCAATAGACTTCCCATCATCATCTCTTTATGAGCGAAAACGTTAACATCCGCGAGCTCAATGAGCTCGTTGCCGGCAAAAGTCAGTTTGTCGACCTCGTGCTCCGGGGTATGGACCAGACCATCGTAGGTCAGAAACATCTCGTCGAGTCGCTCCTCATCGCCCTGCTCGCCAACGGTCATGTACTGCTTGAAGGCGTTCCGGGTCTTGCAAAGACACTTGCCATCAAGACACTCGCCCAGGTAATCGACGCTAAATATTCGCGTATACAGTTTACACCCGACCTCCTGCCTGCCGACGTAACCGGCACCATGATCTATAGTGTGAAAAACGAATCGTTCCAGATCAAGCGCGGCCCCATTTTCGCCAACTTTGTCCTTGCCGACGAGATCAACCGTGCTCCGGCCAAGGTTCAGAGCGCCCTTCTTGAGGCTATGCAGGAGCGTCAGGTCACTATCGGCGACTCTACCTTCCGCCTCCCCGAGCCATTCCTCGTCATGGCCACCCAGAACCCCATCGAGCAGGAAGGCACATATCCTCTGCCTGAGGCTCAGGTAGACCGCTTCCTCCTCAAGGTTGTCATCGGCTATCCCACCAAGGACGACGAGCGCCTCATCATCCGTCAGAACATTGCTCCCGGCCACCGCGAGATCCGTCCGCTTCTGCGCCCCGAGGAGATTCTCGACGCCCAGCGTGTGGTTGACAGCATCTATGTCGACGAGAAGATCGAGCGCTATATTGTCGACATAGTTTTCGCCACCCGTTTCCCGGCCGACTTCCAGCTGCCCGACCTGAAAGATATCATCTCTTTCGGTGCATCACCCCGTGCATCCATTTCGCTTGCCCGCGCATCGCGTGCCTATGCGTTCATCCACGGCCGCGGCTTTGTAGTGCCTGAAGATGTCCGCGCGGTTGCCCATGATGTCCTGCGCCACCGTATCGGTCTTTCTTACGAAGCCGAGGCTCAGAATATCACGACCGACGAAATCATATCAGAAATCCTTGACAAGATCGAGGTGCCCTGATCCCATCACAGGCCAACCCTAATTACCGAACTCCCTTTATCTCCAAATGGAAGCATCCGATCTGCTTAAGAAAGTAAGAAAAATAGAGATCAAGACCCGCGGACTGAGTCAGAACATCTTCGCGGGCGAATACCACACGGCCTTCAAAGGTCGCGGTATGATGTTTTCGGAGGTGCGCGAGTATCAGTATGGCGACGATATACGCGATATTGACTGGAATGTCACCGCGCGTCACAACCATCCTTACGTAAAGGTTTACGAGGAGGAACGCGAGCTCACCGTGATGCTCCTCGTGGATGTGAGCCGTTCGCGGCTGTTTGGCGCGGTGGGAGAGCAGAAACGCGAGATGATAGCTGAAATAGCTGCCACGATTGCATTTTCTGCCATTCAGAACAATGACAAGATAGGTGTTTTATTTTTCTCCGACCGAGTCGAGAAATTTATTCCCCCGAAAAAGGGCAGGAAACATATTCTTTTCATTATCCGCGAGCTCCTCGATTTCAAGCCTGAACATTCCGAGACAGATATTGCGTTCGCTCTGCGTTATTTTACCGACGCTCTGAAAAAACGCGCCACCACCTTCCTGATATCCGACTTCATTGATCAACACGACTACTCCAAAGCGCTCTCTGTCGCCAGCAACCGTCATGATGTGATATCCATTCAGGTTTATGACAAGCGCGACAGCCAGATGCGCGACGTCGGTCTGATCCGTCTGGCCGATCTCGAGACCGGCCGGGAGCAATGGGTCGACACCTCATCCCGACGTGTGCGCCGCACCTACAACAAATGGTGGTATGACCGTCAGCAGGCCATGACCGAAACCATGCGCAAAGCCAGGGTCGACATGGCATCCATTGCCACCGATGAAGATTATGTAGCCGCTCTGATGGCTCTGTTCCGCCGGCGGGGCACCCGCTGACGGAGTTTTATTGGTCATTCTCCTTTCTCCTCATCTCTCTCCCTCCCTTTTCTCTCCTTTCTTATTCTCTCCCCTCATTTCTCTTTTATACGTTTATACGCCCGTATATAAGTAATCTATATGCCATTTATGTCATTACGCACCACGCTTGTCTCGGTCGCAACGGCCATGGCGCTTCTCTCGCCGATAGCCGCTGCCGGAGCGAAGCCTGATATCACAGTCAAGGCCTCGCTCGATTCCGCAACACTCGAGATGGGCCGACGCACAGCTCTTCACGTCGAGGTCTTCGGCACAATCGATGCCGCAGACTCAGCAGCCACCGTGATAGAGCTCCAGATACCTGACTCCATTAAATCATCTGTAGAGGTCTCAGCCATCACCGATCCTGAAATAACGGATTTAGGCAATGGCAGAGTACGCATCTTGCGCGATATCATTATTCAGGGCTTCGATTCGGGAGTCTACACGCTCCCTCCCGTGCTGTATTTCACTGCCGACACTGCCCTGCCTTCCAATGAGACAATCCTGAAAGTATATCCTGTCGCTGTCGATTCGCTCAAGAGCATCCACGACTATTCAGACGTGGTGACTCCCAGCCGGCAGCTGCTTGATTATCTGCCCGACTGGATGGCCCGCTACTGGTGGTGGATCCTTATTGCGGCAATAGTCATCGCTCTTGGCGGATATGTTTACTGGCGGAGGAGCAAAGGTGGCTCGCTTATTCCGGCCGCTCCGGTCAAGAAAGAAACTCCTGTCGAAGCCGCTCTGCGTCAGCTCGGAGAACTTAAGGAGGAGAAACTCTGTCAGCGCGGTGAGGAAAAACTGTATTACACCCGTCTTACAGATATCCTTCGCACCTATCTCCATGGTCGGTTCGGTATCAACGCCATGGAGATGACCTCGACCCAGATCCGCCGTGCTCTTCGCAATAATGAGACGACACGCATGAGCTCCGACCTCATGAGCCGTATTCTCGAAATGGCTGACTTTGTCAAATTCGCCAAGATGCGTCCCCTGCCCGACGACAATATTGCCGCCATGAACCACGCTGTCAAATTTATTGAAGACACACGTCCCGCTCCCGAGCCTGAGCCCGAATCCCCGGCCACTGAGAGCACATCTTCATCCGATAGATCAACCAACACCACGAAATCATGACATTTGCCAATCCCGACATCCTCTGGGGGCTTCTGGTACTTGTCCCCTACATCGCGTGGTTTATCTGGAAACGCGGTCGTCTTCACGCTTCCATTGCCATATCCTCTCTGGCTCCGTTTGCAAAAGTAGGTCGCTCTTTCAGGGCTATCCTCCTCCACGGCCTGTTTTTCGTCAGGCTGGCGGCTATTGCAGCCCTTATCATAGTGCTTGCCCGTCCGCAGACACGCGACCGCTGGAGCGCCACCTCGACCGAGGGAACTGATATCGTCATTGCACTTGACCTTTCCACCTCGATGCTTGCCCGCGATTTCAAACCGGATCGTTTCGAGGCCGCCAAGAATGTTGCCGCACAGTTTGTTGCAGGCCGTGAGAGCGACAACATCGGCGTGGTGATTTTTGCCGGCGAAGCATTCACAGCCGTCCCGATGACAACTGACCGCGCAATGCTGGTCAACTATATCAATGACATCCGCATGGGCATGCTTGAAGATAATACCGCCATAGGCGACGGACTGGCCACTGCCATCAACCGCATAAAAGACGGTAAGGCCAAGAGCAAAAGCATCATTCTGCTCACCGACGGATCTAACAATACCGGAATAGTGGCACCGGCCACCGCTGCTGAAATAGCCCGCAAATATGGCATAAAGGTCTACACCATCGGCATCGGACGCAACGGTATGGCTCCATATCCTGCGGAAAATGCTTTCGGACGCATTGAATATGTAAATATGCCTGTAGTGATAGATGAGGCTACACTTCAGTCTATCGCAACCACTACGGGAGGCCGCTACTTCCGGGCAACCGACAATAATGTACTCGCAGAGATTTTCAAGGAAATCGATGCCCTCGAGAAGACGGCAATCGACGTGAGAAACTTCTCCCATACCGAAGACAATTTCCTGCCCTGGGCTCTCCTTGCCTTTGCGCTTATCGCATTCGAGCTCATCATGCGCACAACCATTCTCCGCTCCTTACCCTAAGCTATGATAACATTTGTCAACCCGCAATATCTCTATCTGCTCCTCGTCATTCCGGTTATCGCGGCTCTTTGGCTGCTCGCCCGTCTGGCGCGAAAGAAAAAACTGCGTCGTTTTGGTCGGCCTGAGGTTATTGCCGCCCTTATGCCAGAGGCCTCGCGTTACACCGGATGGATCAAGATCTCTCTCGCCTTGGTCGCTCTTGCTGCCGTAATTATAGCGATAGCGCGCCCGATTGTCCCGTCTGAGATAGGAGATAAGACCGAGACCACTTCGGCACGAGGCATCGAGCTGATGATATGTCTTGACGTAAGCAATTCCATGCTCGCATCGTCAACCGACGATCCCGGCGGTGTGAGCCGCCTGCGCAGAGCTAAATTCATTCTTGAGAAACTCATCGACAAACTGCACGACGACAAGATCGGCCTCATCGTATTTGCCGGAGAGAGCTATACTCAGCTTCCTATCACTTCCGATTACATCTCGGCCAAGATGTTTGTCGATGAGCTTTCGACAGAGATGGTGCCGACCCAAGGCACCGCTATCGGTTCGGCTATTGATATGGCCATGAATGCCTTTACCCCCGACAGCGAGTTTGACAAAGCCATCGTAGTCATAACCGATGGCGAGAACTTCGAGGACGATGCCGTAGGACAGGCAGCGCGGGCTGCCGAGGCCGGTATACAGGTCGATGTCATTGGCCTTGGCACCACAGGTGGAGCCCCGATTCCCACACCCAAGGGAATGGGTCAGGGCAAGTATCTCACTGATCAGAACGGTCAGGTTGTTGTTACGGCCCTCAATGAAGATATGGCAAAGGAGATAGCCAAGGCCGGCAACGGCATCTTCCTTCAGGGTGCGAGTCCGGCAGTGGTCAGCGATCTCGACGATCAGCTCTCAAAGCTCTCCAAAGCCGAATATCAGCGTCTCACTGCGTCGCCCTCTTCCGAGCTCTTCCCCATCGTGGCTGTCGTAGCTCTCATTATCCTCTTGATTGACACTCTCATTCCTTACCGCAAGATTTCTTGGCTCCGCGGCATCAACTTCTTTACAAAATCGAAATGATGTCTATACGCTTTCCACATATCCTCAGATCTTCTCTCACTGTGCTGACCATTATGAGCGGTCATGCTCTGTGTGGCGCGCAGTCCGGTGATCCGGCCCCTGCATCTCAGCCTGCCTCCAACCGGTATGAGCGCAATTATATCGTTGACGGTAACAAGCTCTATCGGCAGGGACGTTTCTCAGAAGCCGAGACCATGTATAAAAAGGCTCTCGAGCAAAATCCCATGTCGCCGGAAGCAAAATTCAATCTTGCCGCTTCCTACATCCGCCAGAGCGGATCGGCAGATCCTAATGCTGAAAAAAATCCTCTCAGCGATGCACAGAAATTGCTGACCGATCTGACGCATCTCCGTGACGATATGACCGACAATGAACGCCACATTGCCGAGCTTGCCGACTATAATCTGGGCAACATCGCCTTCAACAACAACGATTTCAGGCAGGCGATAGAGATGTATAAGAAGGCTCTGCGCATTAATCCCGACAACGACAAAACCCGGCAGAATCTACGTCTGGCTCAGCTCAAACTTCAGGAACAGCAAGATCAGAATCAGGATCAGAATCAAAATCAGGACCAGAACCAGAACGATCAGCAGGATCAGAACAATCAGGATCAGAACCAGAACCCCGATCAAGATAAAAACCAGGATCAGAACGATCAGAACAATCAGAATCAGGATCAGCAGCCTCAGGGTCAGGACGATAATCAGAAAAAACAAAATCCCGACAAGCAGCGTTCGGGCATGAGCGATGCCAATGCCGAGCAGATCCTTAAAGCGATGGAAAACGAGGAGGCGGCCACACGCCGCCGAGTCGAAGCCGAACGCCGGAAATCCGAGGCAGCCAAACGCCGTCGGGTGACCAATCCCTGGTAACATAGACGCCTGAAATAGGGGCATTCAACGATCAATCATCCCAAACAATGAAGAGAATCATAACCTCACTCTGGATTATTGTCATATCGGCTTTCGCGGTATTGGCCGATACATCATTCTCTGTCCAGGTGCCACAGCGCGTACGCCAGGGACAGAAATTTGCCATTACTTTCAGACTGGCCAACGGCAACAGTCCCTCTTCGCTCAATGTGCCTCAGATCAAAGGCTGTGACCTCCTCTTCGGGCCCGCACAGAGCACCCGCCAGAGCTATCAGGTCATAAATGGTGTGGCTACCTCATCATCGTCCGTAGACTATACCTACACATACCGGGCAGGTGAGCCTGGCAACTATACAGTGGGCGAAGCGTCGATAGTATGCGACGGTAAAGTTTACCGCTCCAAACCCGCGACATTCACAGTTGTGGAAGACCCGAACGCAACTGCACCTCAAGGAGGCTATCAGTCGCAACCCTCGGTGAGCATCGACGATATCAATACTCAGAGCTCCGACCGTTCCGTAAGCAGTCAGGATGTCATAGTCCGCATCATCCTTGCCCGTGACAAAGTTTATGAGCAGGAGCCGGTAGAGTGTACCATCAAGCTCTATACCAAATACAACATTTCCTCTTTCCGCCCTACGATCCAGCCCTCGTTTGACGGTTGCCTGATCGAAGAGCTTGATGTCCGTCCGGCTCTCAACGAGGTAGAACGCTACAAAGGACAGGATTACTATACCGCAGTCCTGAAGCGGTGTATCCTGTTCCCTCAGAAGTCCGGCAAGATCACCATTAATTCCGGCAACTACGACATGTCGGTCATTCAGTATGAGCAGGTCAACATGGGCTTCGTGACTATGAGGAATCCCGTGGAACGCGACATCAAGGTGCAGAGCAACTCTGTGTCACTGGATGTAACGCCTCTCCCCTCTCCTGCCCCCGAAGGATTCACCGGAGCAGTAGGAAAGTTCAATATCGATTCCCGTCTGGTTGGTAATTCTTTCCGTACCAACGACCCTGCGACACTTATCTTCACCATCTCAGGCTCGGGCAATATCAAATATCTCAAAGAGCCCTCCATTGATTTCCCATCCGAATTTGAGCAATACACGCCCAAGGCCGAGACCGACACAAGAGTGTCAGGCAACAATGTGAGCGGCACCATGACCATTGAGTATACTTTTGTGCCGACCGTGACAGGCGACTTCAACATCGGAGCCTACAAGTTTGTATATTTCGATCCGTCAACCCGCGAATACCGAACCCTGACTACACCCTCTTATCCTGTCAAAGTGGCAAAAGGGCTTTCCACCCCCGCCAGCGACACTGACCGCAAGGACATCGAGGCCAAAAACACCGATATCCGCCACATTCGTCTGGGTGACAAAGCTCAGAGCCACCATCACCGTATGGTCATCTACACATGGTGGTACTGGGGGCTCTACATTATTCTTATTGCCGGCATTATTGCGTCGGTGGCCGCCTATGGCCGTCATATCCGCGCAGCGGCCGATGTAGTCGGTCGTCGCACTGCCCGCGCCAACAAGACCGCCCGCCGTCGTCTCTCGGCTGCCAAGACTCTTCTTGACAAGGGTGAGACATCCAAATTCCACGAGGAACTGCTACGCGCTCTCTGGGGATATCTCGGAGATAAACTGCGACTGAATGGGGCCCAGCTCACCCGTGCCACGGTTAATGAGAAGCTGACAGCCACTTATGGCGAAGCCGGTGCTAAAGTGGCATCAGAATTTATCGCAGCGATTGATGCTTGCGAACTGGCCCGTTACACCCCGGTAGAAGCCGAAGCTCCGCGTCAGCTCTATGACCGGGCCGAGGAAGCGATAAATACACTTGAGCGTCTTAAAGCATAAATCCCTTTCCACAAATCATGTCAATAAGGTATATAATAGCCATCGTCATTTCCATGACAGTATGGCATACAAGCGCAGCCTCCTCTCTGACCCAGCAAGCCGACTCGGCATACTCGGCAGACGACTTCAACAAGGCCCTCAGCCTCTATAAGGAAGCGATGACCGCCGACGGCCCCTCGGCAGCTCTGTGGTATAATATCGGTAATACTCAATACCGGCTTGGAAATACAGCTCAGGCAATTCTGGCCTATGAACGGTCCCTCCGTCTTGATCCGGCCGACGAGGATGCCCGGGCTAATCTCGAATTTGTAATGTCGCGGACAACCGATCGACCCGGCGATACCGGTTCGTTTATCTCCAACTCGGCCAATGCCATTGCTGCCGCCGCCCGTCCCAATGTATGGGCATGGACAACATTCGGTGTCTTTGCACTCTGCATAGCCTCTCTCGCTCTTTATTTCTTCAGCACCGGCGTGGCTACTCGCAAAACAGGCTTCTTCGGGGCTATAGTGCTTTTCATCGCAACAATCTGCTTCGGCATGATCGCGTTCAGAGGCGCCTCAAATGCCACCGCCCGAAACCGTGCGGTGATCACCGCAGGTTCCACCATTCTTTCCACCTCGCCTCGCGAGCCTAAGGACAGAAGCGAGGAAGCCATGATGCTCCACGAGGGCACCCGCGTTTCCATTATTGATTCAGTGGCAGCCCCCGGCGACACAACAGGCATGAAATGGTATGATGTAAGCATCGACAATCATCACAGGGCATGGATCAAATCAACCGATGTTGAGATTATCTGACCGCCACATGTTTTAAAACATATTCAGTTTTTGAGGATTTTTTTGCTCGGTTGTCACATTTTTTTTCTAATTTCACATCAGATATCATTCTTTCACGATCAATATAACCCATTATAAAATCACTTATCATGGCCAAAACAATCACTTTCAACGAGTTGCGCCGTCTCAAAGATAGTCTGCCCGACGGCGCCACCCATCAGATAGCCGACAAGCTCAATGTCACAGTCCAGACCGTCCGCAACTATTTCGGAGGTGCCAACTATGAGTTTGGCAAGAACGCCGGCGTTCACATCGAGCCGGGTCCCGACGGTGGCATCGTAGTGCTCGACGACGAGACTATCTATGATATGGCCGTTGAGATCCTCAAGAATCAGCAAAAGTAATATCACTTACACGACCTCCCTACTCGCCCCGCCCCGTTCCTAATAGAGCTGGACGGGGCGAAAAGTAATCAAACGGAGGGGAAATCCGATTATATTGATGAGATTATCTGATCTAAAACCGGGCGAAGAAGCCAAAATAGTAAAAATATTGGGCCATGGCGCTTTTAGAAAGCGTCTTATGGAAATGGGATTTGTCGGCGGTCATACTGTAAAAGTCATGCTCCACGCCCCGCTGCACGACCCTGTGAAATATCAGATAATGGGATATGAGGTGAGCCTGCGCAGGTCTGAGTCAAGCCTTATTGAAGTAATCCCCATCACGTCATCTCATGATGCCGATCATCTCTCCAGCAGTTCCTCATCCGATCCACGGGTCGCCGGCTCATCGCAGCAAAACGAAACCCGTAAGAATCATGCCGACTTCGATCTATCGCGACGCACGATCAACGTCGCGTTGATCGGTAACCCCAATTGCGGAAAGACAACCATATTCAATATAGCCTCGGGAGCACACGAACATGTCGGCAACTATTCGGGAGTGACTGTAGATGCAAAGTCAGGCACTTTCCGTCACAAAGGCTACACATTCAATGTCATAGATCTCCCGGGCACCTACTCGCTCGATACCTATTCATCAGAGGAGATATATGTAAGGAGCTATCTTCGCAATAACACACCCGATGTGATCATCAATGTGGTGGTTGCGTCAAATCTTGAGAGAAATCTCTATCTCACAACAGAGCTCATCGACATGAACCGCCCTATGGTTATAGCGCTCAATATGTATGATGAGCTTAAGTCTACCGGCGATATCCTCGACTATGAGCTGCTGGCGGGCATGATAGGCGTGCCCATCGTGCCTACTGTAGGGCGTTCGGGAAAAGGCATCGACAGATTGTTTGATACGGTGATCGATGTTTATGAAGACCGCGCTTCCGACGTAAGGCATATTCATGTCAATCTCGGCCCGGAGATCGAGCCGGCTGTTGCCTCGCTCAATGAAGTGCTTAAGGCCGACAGCTCGGTCGACTCCCGATTCTCTCCACGCTACCTCGCCATTAAACTGCTTGAGCACGATGCGGAGGCTGAGGATATTCTCCGTAATTCAGTCTCGCCCGAAGCTCTCGACAGTATTCTTGCGCGGCGCGATATGCTTGTGTCGGAGGTTGAGACATCAACCGGAGAAGACATAACGTCGACCATCACAGGTGAAAAGTACGGTTTTATTGCCGGAGCGCTAACTGAAACTTTATCCAAAGGAAATATCGACAAGGCTCAGCTTACTGCCATCATCGATTCGATTGTAACCTCTCCCCTCTTCGGCTTTCCCATCTTCCTGGCCATAATGATATTCATCTTCTGGGCAACATTCGCTATCGGAGCTTACCCGATGGAGTGGATTGAAAGCGGTGTGGCATGGCTTAGTGAAACGGTCCAGAAAGCACTGTCCGACGGTCCGCTGAAGGATCTGATATGTGATGGCATAATCGGTGGTGTCGGCGGTGTGATCGTCTTCCTCCCCAATATCCTCATCCTCTATTTCTGCATATCCTTTATGGAGGATTCGGGATATATGGCGCGGGCCGCTTTCATAATGGACAGGATAATGCACCGCGTCGGTCTTCACGGAAAGTCATTTATTCCGCTGCTGATGGGCTTTGGTTGCTCCGTTCCGGCGATCATGGCCACGAGGACTATCGAGAGCCGGTCGTCGCGTCTGATCACCATTCTCATCACGCCATTCATGTCCTGCTCGGCCAGACTCCCGATCTATATCCTTCTCGTAGGAACATTTTTCTCTTCCCATGCCGCCCTGGTCATATCTCTTCTATATATCATCGGTGTAATCGTGGCTATAATCACAGCCCGCTTGCTCAGACGCTTCTGGTTCAGGGCCGATGAGGTTCCGTTTGTAATGGAGCTCCCGCCCTATCGCGTCCCGACTCTCAAGGCATCCTTGCGCCACATGTGGGGAAAAGGAGAGCAATATCTGCGCAAGATGGGAGGATTGATCTTAGTTGCGAGTGTAATTGTCTGGGTACTGAATTATTTCCCGCTTCATGACCAGCCGGTCCAATCCGGGACACCTATCATAGAACACCCGGCCGACGACTCGTCAATCGACCCCTCATCCGATTCATATCTTGAAATGATTGGCAAGGCTGTTAATCCGGTCATGGAACCAATCGGAATGAAATGGAGAGCTACTGTTGCCGCCATAGCCGGTATACCAGCAAAAGAGATCATCGTCTCCACACTCGGAGTCTTATATGCCGGCAATGAAGATATCGACGATAAGGCGTTATCCACGAGGCTTATGTCTCCAAATCCGGCCACAGGGAAACCGGATTTCACGGCGGCATCAGCACTGGCGTTTCTGGTCTTCGTCCTGCTTTTCTGCCCTTGCATAGCTTCGCTTACAGCTATATGGCGAGAAACAGGATCATGGCGCTATCCTCTCTTCTCGGCTCTGTATAACACGGGTGTTGCCTGGATTGCGGCGTTCATCACCTTCCGAATTGCATTGCTGTTCTGATTAAATCTTAAACAAAGAGATATACAGGATTGCCAAATTATTATTAATTTTGTGTGATCTATCTTTCCCTGAAGGTTTTTTATCAGGGAAACGTTCCTCTCTACTCACTTATTTTATGAATACCAATATGTTAAAGAAATTCTTAATAGTAATGGTCCTCCTCGTAGGATCTGTAGCAAGCGGCGCTGCACAATCGAAAGGAGCCGACCTCTTTCCCGTTCCTACTGTTCCATCCGATCTCACATCGCTTCAGGATCGTTCAGACTATGTCATTGCCCATTACTGGGATCACTGCAATGTCAAGAGCATCCTCTCGGCTCAGCAGAAGTTTGCAGATGCATTTGACACCTATGTGAATCTCCTTCCGCTCGGCACACGACGCACTGTCATAAGATCTATCTACAATCTCCTCTCGCAGCTCGAAAAGAATCCAAAGGAACTCCTCTTCGTGGCCGAGCAGGCCGAGGCTCAGCTTTATTCCGATTCTGCAAAGGTGAAATCAGACGAAGCCTATATTCCCTTTGCCCGTGCGGTTGCCGAAAACAAAAAGATAGGCCGCGCCGAAAAAGCCCGATTTGCCGAACAGGTCAGGATACTCATGGAGAGCAATATCGGTATGCCTGCCCCGGCTCTGGAATTTACGAATGGCGAAGGTGTCCGCACCACCCTCAAGGAGGCGGCCGACACGGCATCCTACACTATCCTGTATTTCAACGATCCGGATTGTGTTGACTGCATCATTGCCCGCGGGCGTCTGGCGGCCAATCACACGGTAAACGATCTGATCGGCAAGGGCCTGCTGAAGATAGTTGCCATCACGCCCGACGAACCTACTGAAGAATGGCGCAGCCAAGTCGCACGCTATCCTGCAAACTGGACCGTCGGTGCCGCTCCTGACGCACACTCCATCTATGACATCAGGTCTACTCCAACTTTCTACATTATCGATCGCGAACACAAGATCGTGAGCAAGGACACCCCCATCGACGATATTATCCGTCTGTTCAACAACATGATGTAATATCTCATACAGAAGGTCATTTCCCCCCACCATTATTTCATGCGCAAGCTATCCGATTCCCTATCATATTTATTCCTGAAATGCACAGGATATTCCTACTCCAATCTCGGGCGTCTGTTCATACGCCTGTTTGTAGGTGTGATGTTCCTTCAGTTCGGCATCCGTCATCTTGTCAACTACCGACTGCTTGTCGGCGATTTTCCCACAATGTTCGGATTGTCATCGGCTGCCTGTCTCAATCTTATGATAATCATCGAGCTGGTGTGCTCGATATTCATAATGATCGGATTTCTTACCCGTCTTGCAGTCATCCCTTCCATCCTATCGATGATTGCAGCAGAGTGGCACATCATCCATGATCTTCTGCCTGTCAATACAGAGCTCTACGGCATATCCTCCACCCAGCCCGGCTATCTGCCTATAATGTTTATCGGCATTTTCCTATTTATTATTATAGCAGGCCCAGGCAAGATTTCGGTAGATTATTTTGTCACACTCTTTCTGGTCGGCCGTCATGGATCGCCACACCATGAAGAAAAGATTCTCCACGACGCATGATTCTGACACCCGGAAAAAGCATCGCAGGACTCATATCCGGAGGGGTTGACTCTGCGGTGGCCGTTCACCGTCTCGTGGAGCAGGGCTATGGCAATAACCTGCATCTCTTTTACATCAGGATAGGTCTCGATACCGACGTTGGAGATTGTGCGGCAGATGAGGATATCGAAATGTGTCAACTAATAGCCCGGCGATATAACCTCCCGCTCGAGGTTGTCAACCTGCATCAGGAATATTGGGATAATGTGATGGAGTATGCACTGCGCACCGTCAAGGCCGGTCTTACCCCAAATCCGGATATCATGTGCAACCGGATCATCAAGTTCGGCTATTTCGAGGAGAGATGGGGCAAGGACTTTGACCTCACCGCAACCGGTCATTATGCATCGACATGGGTTGACCCGGAGGATGGCCTCAAATATCTTGCAACGGCGGTTGACCCGGTAAAGGATCAGACCGATTTTCTTGCCCGTATCACCTATTCACAGCTCAAGAAACTAATTTTTCCGATCGGCGACATTCCCAAATCCCGAGTCCGTGAAATTGCTGTTGAACAGCAGCTGCCCAATGCCTACCGGCGGGACAGTCAGGGAATCTGTTTCCTCGGAAATATCAACTACAACGATTTCATCCGGCGACAGCTCGGAGAAAATCCCGGTAAGATAGTCGACATCGAGACCGGAAAGATTCTGGGAGAACACCGTGGATTCTGGTTCCATACCATAGGACAGCGTAAAGGTCTCGGGCTCTCGGGTGGTCCATGGTTCGTCATCCGGAAGGATGTTGACTCCAACACTCTCTTTGTATCGAGAGGATATGATACCGCATTGCAATACGGGACGACACTTTCCCTGGCCGAGATGCACTGGATTACCCGCAATCCATGGCAGGATACCGACTGTATTGAAGCACCAATCACATTCAAGAATCGTCATACCCCCGAATTTATAAGTGGCACCCTGACGCGCGACGACAACTCCGGCCTATGGATCATAAGGAGCTCCAAGCCTGTGCAGGGTATTGCGCCGGGACAGTTTGCCGTAGTCTATACTCCCGATAAGGCGATCTGTCTCGGTTCAGGAATAATAGCCACGACCTGACTCTCCCTCCTCCAACACAATCACAAATCTGAATTCACAATGGACTCCAACGATTCACCACGGAAACTACTTCGCGTTCTCGGTCTCTCCTACCGGGAGATCCAGCAGGGTGCATACGCTCTGATTTTGGCGGAGGTCGACGGCTCCAGTTATATTCCTATAGTGATCGGAACACCCGAGGCGCAGGCCATCGCGATGCGACTCGAAAACATCACCCCTCCCCGTCCGGTCGCTCACGACTTATTCGCTTCTTTCGCTCATGCTTTCGGCATAAGACTTAAAGAAGTCTTCATCCACAAGTTTGAGGACGGGATCTTCTCATCCGAACTCGTATTTGAGGATCAGGAGGGTAATGAGGTGACACTGGATGCACGAACATCCGATGCCATTGCCATAGCGATCCGCACCCGTTCGCCTATCTACACAACTCCCGAGATAATCAATGAAACAGGATTTGTAATGGAGACCACTCACCGCGAACCTGTAAACGACGGAATCGAAGAGGTGTCACTTGAAGAGATCTCCCGCGATCCGGTAGGTGACGGTGAGCCCCTTGAGGATCTTTCGTCGGAACAACTCGAGACAATGCTCTCGGATCTTATAGCCGAAGAAAGGTATGAAGAGGCCGCCCGGATAAATCTTGTCCTCAAGCGTAAGCGCAACGAAGGATAGGCATGGCCCGGCCAATCGTGTTCTCCAGCTAAGATTCTTTTACCCCCGACAAAACACTCATACAAAGTGAGCTCACTTAAAATAAGACTATCGGTCCTCAGCTTTATCGAATTTGCAGTATGGGGATCTTATCTGACCTCTCTCGGTAATTTTCTCGCCAACAATGGTCTGGCAACCCAGATCGGATGGTTTTATGCCATTCAGGGTATTGTGTCGCTCTTCATGCCATCGCTAATCGGTATTATTGCCGACCGATGGATTCAGGCTCAGCGTATGCTGTCGATCTGCCATCTGGCTGCGGGAATTTTCATGGCGGCTGCCGCAGGATATTGTATGCAGGCCGATGTCATAGAGTTTGCTCCCCTCTTCACCCTCTATACCCTGTCGGTTGCATTTTATATGCCCACTCTCGGACTCTCCAATTCGGTTGCGTTCAATGCGCTTACCAAAGCAAGGATAGATACGGTGACAGCGTTCCCATCAATCAGGGTGTTTGGCACGGTAGGTTTCATCTGTGCAATGCTGTTTGTCAACTTTGTCGGGCCGGAGGGTGCTCATTATCAGACCACCTATATGCAGCTCATAGTTTCGGCAGTGATAAGTTTTGTGATGACACTCTACGCTCTGTCAATGCCTGCTTGTCCAACCTCAAGAAACAGAGCCGACGGAGGTCTGGCCGAAGCTCTCGGGTTGAAAGCATTCTCTCTGTTCAGGCAGCGAAAGATGGCTCTGTTCTTCCTTTTCTCGATGCTTCTCGGTGTCTCTCTCCAGATCACCAACGGCTACGCCAATCCCTATATCACGAGTTTCAAGGAAATTCCTCAGTTTGCTTCTTCCTGGGCGGCACAGAACGCCAATGCCCTTATTTCTCTCTCTCAGATATCCGAAACTCTCTGTATACTTCTCATTCCTTTCTTCCTGAAACGTTTCGGCATCAAGGGTGTCATGCTTATGTCAATGATAGCCTGGGTAGGAAGATTCGGTTTTTTCGGAGCCGGCGATCCTGATCTTACGGGCGGGTTGTGGATGTTTGTCCTCTCCTGCATTGTCTATGGCATAGCATTTGATTTCTTCAATGTATCGGGAGGATTGTATGTCGACAAGATGACTGATCCTTCCATCAGATCATCGGCCCAAGGAATTTTCATGATCATGACCAACGGTCTTGGAGCTACGATAGGAACACTTGCCGCCATGGCCGTCGTAAATCATTATGTAGATGCTTCGGCAACTCCCGAGGAGCAATTGGCCGGATGGCGTATATGCTGGTATATTTTTGCCGGCTATGCCGCAGCGGTAGCCGTATTGTTCACTCTTTTCTTCCACGATAAGACAACCCGCAGCACACTTAAACAGATCGAAAAAGCTGAGGCCGATCCGGCTTTTGCCAACGAGATCTGATCCTCACTATCCAAGCTCCGATTATGATTCAATTCTATTCTCAGGATATTGCGGAGACCCTCACTCTTCCCGAGTCTGACTCGGCACACGCCACAAGGGTGCTCCGACTTAAGGCAGGCGATGAGATTCAGGTCATCGACGGGCGTGGCAACGTCTATCTCTGCCGCATTGTCGCTCCGCACCAGCGCCATACCCTTGTCGAGATAATTTCGGTGTCTCCAATGCCGCTACCTTGGAGCCATGACCTTGTGATTGCCGTTGCGCCTACCAAGAATATCGACAGGATGGAATGGTTTGTTGAGAAAGCGGTCGAAACCGGTGTGAACAGGATAATTCCCATTCTCTGCAACCATTCTGAACGGAAAGATCTTAAAATAGATCGGCTTGAGCGCATAGCGGTGTCGGCCATGAAACAGTCACTTAAGGCAGTGATGCCTGAAATCTGTCCCATGACTCCGGTTGAGGATGTAATATCCGGATTTAAGGACTATAACAGATTTATCGCCTACTGCGACCGTTCGATACCCCGCAGGCTCCTTACCTGCGAGTATCAGCCGGGTAAACCGTCTATAGCGATGATCGGGCCCGAAGGCGATTTCAGCCGTGAAGAGATCCAGTCGGCTCTTGCTACCGACTGGATTCCGGTCAGCCTCGGTCCTTGTCGGCTACGCACAGAGACAGCTGCCTTGACAGCTCTTCAGACATTCCATATTATTGATCAATTCTCCACCTGCAATGAACGATAAAATACTTGCCCCCGGATCCGACAACTTCTTTCTTCTCGCCGGACCTTGTGTGATAGAAGGAGAGCGGATGGCTCTCGAAATAGCCGAAACTATAGCACCTCTTGCCGCGGAGCTCGGAATCCCATACATCTTCAAAGGCTCCTACCGCAAAGCCAATCGTTCGCGGCTCGATTCTTTCACCGGTATTGGGGACCGTGAAGCGCTATCGGTGCTCAAAAAAGTCCGTAGGGAGATCGGTGTACCCGTGGTGACCGATATCCACACAGCCGACGAAGCTCAGATGGCAAGCGACTATGATGTTGATGTGCTTCAGATCCCTGCTTTTCTTTGCCGCCAGACCGATCTGCTCGTTGCTGCGGCCCGTACCGGCAGGGCTGTCAATATCAAGAAGGGCCAGTTCCTTTCTCCCGAGGCAATGCAGTTTGCGGTAGACAAACTCCGTCAGGCGGGCGCTACGGATATCGCCGTCACAGAGCGGGGAACTTCTTTCGGATACACCGACCTTATCGTGGACTATCGCGGCATACCGACCATGAAGCAGTTTGGATGCCCGGTCATACTGGATGCCACCCACTCCCTGCAGCAGCCAAACCAACCTGCCGGAGTAACAGGCGGCCGCCCCGATCTGATCGAAACCATAGCCCGCGCAGGAATCGCTGTGGGATGCGACGGAATATTTCTCGAAACTCATCCCAATCCATCGGTGGCTAAAAGCGACGGTGCCAATATGCTTCCGCTCGATCAGCTGCCACAACTGCTACGCCGTCTCAGCGCCATCAGACACTGCATAGACAATCTCCCGGACTGACAATAGCATCTTTATGTTCCCTCGCACCGTTCTTACTCTCCTCCTGGCGTCGGCAATATCCGTGTCGGCACAGGTTCCGTCGCGTCTGTCATCCGATATTATCGACACTTATACCGGGATGATTGCGTCGCATCCGTCTGATGGTAGCCTGTACCTGTCCAGAGCAACCGAATATGTCTCGCAAGGCCTCCTCTCCCCCGCACTCTCCGATCTCAACGATGCCCTGCGTCTGGCACCCAAAGGAGATAAAGAGCTGAGGTTCGGGATTCTGATGCAACGAGCTGATGTGCTTGAGAAGCAGCGCGATTACGAAGCGGCACTTGATGATATCGAAGCGGCTTCTGCCCTATTCCCCGATTATTCAGCCCTGTTCCTTAACCGTGCGAGATTATTGACAGGGCTGGCACGATACCCCGAGGCCAGGGATTATTACAGCAGATACAAGCGACTTGATCCCCGGTCGAATGAAGCTATTTTCGGACTTGCCAAAGTTTCTGCGCTTGAGGGGGACAGCGACAAAGCTATCGCCTATATGAATGAAGGGATCCAGGCTGCTCCCCGCTCCGGCCTTTCATATCTCTCGGCATCTGAGATTCACACTTTGCTCGATCGCAACGACGAGGCTGTTGCAGACTGCATAAAGGCTATCTCATGCGGAGATGAGTCAGCAGCGGCAGCGCTGCAGAAACTTGTCGACATGAGCAATGAGAGCTATCCTACTGTAATCGCCGGACTTGACAGGGCGATTACAAACTCACCGACCTCAGGAGAACTTTATTATCTACGAGGCTCTATAGCTCAGGATCACGACCATCACCGGAATGCACTCGCCGATTTCAATCGGATTGACGGCATCGGACCGTTTGCCGGCGGAGCTCTGGCAGAATCAATAGCAGAGTCCAAACTGGCACTTGCAATGCCTGAGGAAGCTCTGGCTCAACTCGACCGTACGCCATCGCAACTGCACGGAACGTCATGGCACACCCTCAGATCCAGAATTCTCCTTCTTCTCGGTAAGAAAGAGGAATCTCTTGACGAGTCTGAGGCAGCTAAGCTGACTGATAATGAGAATATTGAAGCGGCCGCTGCCAAGATCAGAGCATTGATTGCCCTTGGACGCACGGACGATGCCCTGGCCGAAGTATCATCAGCCATCCTGATTGATCCCGTCTCATATCCCGAGTTATACTTTCTCGGCGCCTCTACTACGAGCGGAGCGCGCAAAGAGCGTATGATCGAGGAGGTCGCCGAGCTTCCTTACGATCCTGCCGATCCCGCTTCGCTCAAAGGGTTCGCTCTACTTGCCTCAGACCGGGTTGATCAGGCTCTTGTCTGGGCCTCAGCCCTGGGGCGTTTCGACACGGTAGGCGACGGTAAAGCTCATTTTACGGCTGCGTGTCTTTACGCTCAGGCAGGCAAGCCCGATAAGGCTATTGAAGCGCTTGAGAAAGCTCTCGCAGCAGGATTCGACAATCTGTATCTCATACGGATCGACACTACTCCGGGGATTTCTCTCGATCCGATCAGGCAAGATCAGAGATTCGGGTCGCTCCTTACGAAATATAATCTTCAGAACGATTAATAAGCTCAGTTCACTTCAAAGAGTGCTCTGAGAGCCTCCTCGACTTTTCCTACTTCAACAATCTCAATATTTAACCGCGAGGTATTTATCCCCTTCAGATTGCCTCGGGGTACAATCATACGCCTGAAACTCATCTTTTCGGCTTCGCTGATACGCTGCTCGATACGTGTCACCGGACGGATCTCACCCGAGAGTCCTACCTCGCCGGTCATTACCACATCCTGTGGCACAGCCATATCTATATTGCTTGACAATATTGAGCCGATTACTGCAAGATCAAGAGCCGGATCATTTACTTTCAGTCCACCTGCTATATTAAGGAACACATCTTTTGACGCGAGCTTAAAACCGGCTCGCTTCTCAAGCACTGCGAGAAGCATGGACAGACGACGGGAATCAAAGCCGGTAACGGAACGCTGAGGTGTGCCGTAGGCTGCAGTGCTTACAAGCGCCTGAACTTCGATCAGAAACGGTCTTATCCCGTCGATGGTTACTCCGACCGCTACGCCTGACAGAGCCTCGCCATGCTGACTGAGCAACATCTCCGATGGATTGGTCACCTCCCGGAGCCCCTTCTGACACATCTCGTAGATCCCGATTTCAGATGTCGATCCAAAGCGGTTCTTTATTGACCGTAAGATGCGGTATAGATAATTACGGTCTCCCTCGAATTGAAGCACCGCATCAACAATATGCTCAAGCACTTTAGGGCCTGCAATGCTTCCCTCCTTGGTTATATGACCTATCAGAATCACCGGGACACCCGAGGTTTTGGCATATCTCAGCAATTGGGTGGCACACTCACGGACCTGACTCACCGATCCTGCCGAACTCTCAATCCCCTCCGATGCAATAGTCTGGATCGAATCTACTATAAGCATATCCGGTTTTACTGTTTCGATATGATCCATGATCGTTTCCAGTGACGTGTCGCAGACGATATAGACATTATCGGCAGTGCGCCCGATACGGTCTGCACGCATCTTTAGCTGCGAGGCACTCTCCTCACCGCTTACATACAGAATCTTGCGACTCTTTATCGAAAGAATATTCTGGAGCACAAGAGTAGATTTGCCTATTCCGGGCTCGCCTCCTATCAGGACCAGAGAGCCTGTGACAAGCCCCCCGCCAAGCACACGGTTAAGCTCGCCGGAGGGCATCTTGATGCGGCTTTCCTTTCCACTCTCGATCTCGGAGACACGCAGCGGGCGTTCGGTCCTGAGCCCTCTGACCGGCCCCGAACCCGTTTTTTTCGAAGGAGCACGTTCCTCTACCATAGTGTTCCAAGATCCACACTGAGGGCACCGGCCCTGCCATTTAGGAGAGTCCGCGCCACATTCGCTGCAATACCAGATTGTTTTGGGAGAAGCCATATTGAGAGATATGATGAAAGCGGCGAGGCTCCGGGTCGGGGCTTCGCCGCTGATATGTTTATTCAGCGACTCGGGTTAAGGACGCTGAGAGATATAAACGCGTCGGAATGATTATTTGAGTGCGTCCTTGACAGCGTCGTTGGGCACCATTGATTCCTGGAAGGTATAAGCACCTGTCTTGGGGCTCTTCACCACCTTGATGATCTTGCTATAGGTGCGGCCTTCACCTTTCTGGAGCGATGCTACGGTTTTCTTTGCCATATCTTAAAGCTGAGTGGGGTTAATACTATAAGGTGCTATTATTTGATCTCTTTATGTACAGTCACTCGCTTGAGGATAGGATTGTACTTTTTGAGCTCAAGACGCTCAGTTGTATTCTTGCGGTTCTTGGTGGTGATATAGCGCGAAGTTCCGGGCATTCCGCTGGCCTTGTGTTCGGTACATTCGAGGATCACCTGTACGCGATTGCCTTTAGCTTTCTTTGCCATCTTATATCAGAATTGAATGTATTTGATTTCAGTTAAATAACCCTTGGCAGCGGCATCCTGGATTGCAGCGTTGAGGCCTTTCTTATTGATAGTGCGAAGACCGGCGGCCGATATTGTGAGGGTAATCCAAGCCTGCTCTTCAACCCAGAAGAACTTCTTATTGAAGAGGTTTACGTTGAATTTACGCTTGGTGCGGCGTTTGGAGTGCGAAACGTTGTTGCCGACCATAGCTTTTTTGCCTGTGATTTGACAAATCTTTGACATGGCTGGGGAGGTTTACTTAGCTTTGTTTGTTATCGTGGGGTAGGTATGATGGCCGAAGCCGCGGTTTGAGTGTGTTCCCGAGTCTCATATCGCCGATAAGTGCATCATTCTCACCGACTTTCACGAGTCCGCTCTGCAAACCGAGTGCAAAGTAAGCTATTTTTTGCCAATCCACCAAACATTTAGCTCTATTTCTTCACTTTTATTCGCTTTTTTGTCTGTTTTAAACCTCTGTAGGCCAAAATAAAGGTATGTCATGACAGCCGCCCGGCAGATGGGAGTCTGTCGGGCGGCAAATAGGTTCAACGATATGGGACATCATTTCCCGGCCACGCTGTTGAGATATGCTTCGTGATATTCGTCAAGCAGTCCGCGTATGGCACCGCCGATCTTCTTGTAGTCGTCTTTATCAAGATTGGCAAGAGATGCCCTCACGCTCCATGCCGGCCCATCGAAGCCATCGCCATTAAGCAGCACAACTGCGGTTGACTCGGCAAGACGGATAACAAAGTCGAGAGGTTCGTAATTCTTCTTCAGGTATGCGGCGAAGTCGTCTCCATAGAATTTTCGCGCCCACAGCATGATATCAATCTCCGAGTAATATCCGGCCCTGAGAGGATCAACGACCAGAGTGAAACCGGTATTCTGCCACAATGCCTCGAGTCGCTCCGTAATGATCTCACGCATCTTTGCCTTGTAGGGCACGCCCTGAGGCAAAAGCGAGAATGCCGCCATAAGGGTCATCTGTATCTGCTGGGGTGTCGACAGACCGGCAGTGTGGTTGAGGGCAACGAGACGTGAATCAGCAACCATTCGGTCGATAAATCTGATCGACGATGGATCGGTTGACAGAGATCCGTAGCGACGAGCCAGATCGGCTTTCTTATCCTCAGGCAGAGCCGCAATCTTACGGTCAAAGATATTGTCGCGGTTGATTGCCGTCACGGCAAGACGCCATCCCGTAGCTCCGAAATATTTCGAGAATGAGTAGACACATATCGTATTGTGGGGTAGCCGATACATGAGCGAATGGAAATCCTTGACAAATGTGCCGTAAACATCATCGGTTATGATCATCAGACCCGGATTATCGTTTTCGACTATATCTACAAGCTGCTCGACCAGTTCGGGAGCGAGGGTATAGGAAGGAGGATTTGACGGGTTGACCAGGCATAAAAGTTTTACCGACGGGTCGCGAAGTTTATCAAGCTCCTCAGGTGGATACTGCCAGGTGTGATAGCCACCGGGCTGCTCGATAGAGTTGGCCGATATGTTGATGACCTCAAATGAAAACCGGTCAAGCTGAGGAATCTCGATATAAGGAGTGAATATAGGCACCATAAGAGCCATTTTATCACCCTTTTCGATAAGGAAATTCTCCTGAAGTGAATCGAAAGCATAACACATTCCGGCGGTTCCTCCTTCGGTGGCGAAAAGGTCATAGACCTCGCTCGTGTCAGGGTCGCCGCCCATCTCCAGCCGCAGATAGTCACGGAGCATTATTTCAGTATGCTTGAGAATACGGTCGGGTGTGGGATATTGGTCGCCAATTATGGCCTCGACCCATTCCTTTGCCAGTTCATCCGGATCGGCATTATGAATATTGATGAGATAATCATAAGCACCCTTCAGCAGGTTTGCTCCCGGTTGCCCATCATTCTCTGCAAGGAAAGCCTCAAATCGCTTGCCCATTCCATCGGCCGAAGGGATACCCGCCAGTCCAACCGGATCCTCATAGACGCGACGACATTCCTGCATACCGAATTTACCGAGAAGGAAGAAAGCATCGCGAGGCTCTGTGGCAATCCAGTTGGGATTGCCGCGTCCTGCGTTAAGGAAAGTCGATGTCGATTTCCTCGCATCAGCCTTAGCAAGATTAATAAGTCGGTTTTTTATCTCAAAGGGACTCATCTGAGACAGTTTCTTCTCTTCCTTGCGTCGTGAGGGGTCGGATGTTATGTTCATAGTGTGAAATTTAGTGTTTGAAGATTAATGCTTGAGGTCGCCCTGTCGGGTGAGACGTATCTTTACGTCGCCTTTCTTCTCCTGACCGGAGGGGATCTCAAATTTGAGAACGTCGCCTTTTATCTCAACATCGTCGAGATGGTTGACAGGGAAGAAACGTGTCTGGGCCGATTTGAGCAGTTCCCGGCGGACCGAAGCGTAGATTTCCCCGGGGATGGAATCGACAGTAGCAGGTTTACCGTCAGCACTGACAGCCACGGCATCAGGATCTATGCTTACCGAGAGAGTCTTGGGGTCGATGGAAACTACGATCTCATCGTCGGGATCATGCTGGTCGATATCCCACACGGCATTGAGGCTGACAGTTGCCGAGACCGTTACGGCGTATGGGTCGGCCCCCGGAGCTATCGAATCGCCGGCTATCGAAAGCGGCCATTCCACCGAAGCCATCGATGTGATGATCAGGTCTCCTCCCGTAGCCTTATTGTCATCGCCCACAAAGGCCCATTCATCGGTCATAGTGATTATGCCCTCGCCGGATGATGCTATTGCTTGAGGATTGCCCTGCCATGAGCCCTCGATTTTTTTTGCCAGAGAGTTACCGCTGCCGCACGACGTCAGCAATGAAGCAGCCACAAAGGCTGAAGCGATGTATAGGAATGTTTTTTTCATCATTTATAAGTGTTTGTCTTTATGGAGTAACCCGATGGATGGAAATAAAGTTTGCTTTTCACGAAAATATTGTCTACTTTTGCCGTGATACTGCGCTCAGGCGCAAAAGTGCGAACAAAAGGAAATTTCATAAACATAACCAATCGCCAAATGGCTACCAAACCTTTTAAATATCAGGAAATGTTTCCGCTCGGTCCCGACACCACGGAATACTACAAACTCACGTCGGACTATGTGAAAGTTGAGCAATTCGAGGGTAAAGACATGCTTGTTGTTGATCCCGAAGCTCTGACCGTTCTTGCCCGTCAGGCAACCCACGATAATGCTTTCATGCTCCGCCGCGAGCACAACGAGATGGTTGCTAAGATTCTTCACGATCCCGAAGCATCAGACAACGACAAGTTTGTTGCCCTCACCATGCTCCGCAATGCCGAAGTAGCAGCCAAGGGTCAGCTCCCCTTCTGCCAGGACACGGGCACAGCCATCATTATCGGCAAGAAAGGTCAGAGAGTGTATACCGGTGGTGGCGATGAAGAGCGTCTCTCTAAGGGTGTGTATCTCACCTACACTACCGACAATCTCCGCTACTCGCAGAATGCTCCCCTCAATATGTATGACGAGGTCAACACCGGCTGCAACCTTCCGGCCCAGATCGACCTCTATGCTACCGACGGCGACGAATATAAATTCCTGTTCGTAGCCAAGGGCGGCGGCTCGGCAAACAAGACCTACCTCTATCAGGAGACCAAGGCCATCATCAATCCTGACAAGCTCATCCCCTTCCTCGTTGAGAAGATGAAGAGCCTCGGCACAGCTGCCTGTCCCCCCTACCACATCGCGATCGTTGTCGGTGGCACATCTGCCGAGATGAATCTCGCTACTGTCAAGAAGGCTTCCGTGAAGTATTACGACAATCTTCCCGACCATGGCAACGAGCTCGGCCATGCTTTCCGCGACAAACAGCTCGAAGCTGAGCTCCAGAAGAAAGCACAGGAAATCGGTCTTGGCGCTCAGTTCGGTGGCAAATATTTTGCTCACGACATCCGTGTGATCCGTCTGCCCCGCCACGGCGCCTCGTGCCCCATCGGCATCGGCGTAAGCTGCTCAGCCGACCGCAATGTCAAGGCCAAGATCAACCGCGACGGTCTCTGGATCGAGAAGCTCGACACCAATCCCGGCAGCCTCATCCCCGAGGAGATGCGCAATGCATCCGAGACCAATACCGTTTCGATCGACCTGAACCGTCCCATGAGCGAGATCCTTGCGGAGCTCACTAAATATCCTGTGTCGACCCGTCTGAGCCTCAACGGCACGATCATCGTGGGACGCGACATTGCACATGCCAAGATCAAGGAGCGTCTGGACAAAGGCGAGCCCATGCCCGAATATCTCAAGAATCACCCCATCTACTACGCCGGTCCGGCCAAAACCCCCGAAGGAATGCCCTCAGGCTCGTTTGGCCCCACAACAGCTGGCCGTATGGACTCATACGTCGACCAGTTCCAGGCTGCAGGAGGCTCGATGGTGATGATCGCTAAAGGCAACCGTTCGCAGCAGGTAACAGATGCCTGCCACAAGCACGGTGGCTTCTATCTCGGCTCCATCGGTGGTCCCGCTGCCATCCTTGCCCAGAACAGCATCAAGAAAGTTGAGCTTCTCGAATATCCCGAGCTCGGCATGGAGGCAATCTGGAAGATCGAGGTCGAGGACTTCCCCGCATTCATTCTCGTCGATGATAAGGGCAACGACTTCTTTACCGAGATTTCAAAGCGTTGCGCCGGCTGCCCCGTAAGCAAGCAATAAGCAACTATCCACACTTAAAAACACAGCGGCCCTGAACTTGATATCCGGGCCGCTGTTGTTTTTCATCACTGGCGGTGTGATGGAGTGTATTTTTTGAGAAATTCGGGGAGATCTCCCGAGCCGAATCCTGGGACACTCTCGTAGATCAAACTCCCATCCGGCTTCCGGAAGCGATATGAGGGGAAAAAGCTCACCTTAAGTTTATCAATCAGCAGATTTCCCAGATCCTCATTCTCAACAAAAATATGGACTGCGTTATGGATCGTCGGGATGAGTTTGCGCCAGGAGTCCTTGTCCGATCTGAGCCAAAGGATGACGAAACGCACATCCGAGTCTTTGAAGTGTTCTCTCAATCCTTCGCTATGAGCGAGTGAAGCTCGGCATGGTCCGCACCAGGTGGCACTCACATCAAGATAAATAGGCTGTTGAGGATATTCTTCCGTAAGCCATGCCATAAGATCTACATTCTCGATAGCCTGGAGGGAGTCACCACGGTACACAAGGAGATCTCCGGTTGGCATTGGACCCTCTATAATATCAGTCGAAGCGGTTTGATTCCCGAATATTCGGTCGTAATAACTTTTGATTGTGAAGTCACTCCGCTCCGGACGCTCCGAGAGGCTACCGTTGTTCACTCCTGTCACATACATCAGATCTCTCACCAGCCCTCTTGGCACACTATCGATATATTCCGGATATGCCAGCATCAGCGCGCCGAGATGATAGGGAAATATCATCACCTTAGTGTTATCCGTATCAGTCAGATCAAATATGCTGTCCGTAAAAAATTTCCG
>CAYWWE010000018.1:0-27763 GCA_964461785.1 uncultured Bacteroides sp. | reverse complement strand
TGGGCGGCCAGGGGGAGGGAGGCCGCGATCGTGAGCAAGAGGGTGAGCAGCGGCACACCTATTGCTGCGAGAAGATTACTTTTTCTTCGCATTTTGGTTATGATAGATTGATTATTAGTTGCAACGTGACAGCGCGACGCCATGCCGACGCCGCAAAAAGTCATTGCAAAATTACGGTTTTTATCCGTGGAAACCATAACATTACAAGATTTTTTTTGCCGATTGGCAATTAAAGACTATTTTTGCGAGATATTAACCAACCGATTATATTCACATTCACGATATGACACAGATTTCACAGCGCGTAGAGTCGCTCGCTCCGTCGGCCACTCTCGCTATGTCGCAGAAGAGCAGCGAATTGCGCGCCCAAGGCGTAGACGTTATCAATCTGTCGGTGGGCGAACCCGACTTCAACACCCCCCACCACATCAAGGAGGCCGCCAAGCGCGCCATCGACGAAAACTTTACCTTCTACACCCCCGTTGGCGGCTATCTCTCGCTCCGCAAAGCTATTGTCGACGATCTGGCCCGCAACAACGGCGTGGTCTACGATCCGGCGCAGATCGTTGTGGGCAACGGCGCCAAGCAGGCCCTCTGCAACGTGATCCTCGCCACGATCAACCCGGGCGACGAGGTGATCATCCCCACCCCGGCATGGGTGAGCTATGTCGAGATGGTGAAGCTCGCCGGCGGCACCAACGTGCTCGTGCCCGCAAGCATCGAGCAGAACTTCAAGATCACCGCGCAGCAGCTCCGCGACGCCATCACCCCCCGCACCCGCATGGTGCTGATCTGCTCGCCGAGCAACCCCACCGGCAGCGTCTACACCCGCGAGGAGCTCACGGAGCTCGTCGAGGTGCTTGCCGAATATCCCGACATCATAGTGCTCGCCGACGAGATCTATCAGCACATCAACTACACGGGCGCCTACACGTCGCTCGGATCGTTCGAGCATATCGCCGACCGCACGGTGGTGATCAACGGTGTGTCGAAAGCCTACGCCATGACCGGCTGGCGCATCGGTTTCTGCGCCGCCCCGACGGCAATAGCCAAAGCCGTGAGCAAGCTCCAGAGCCAGTACACATCCGGTCCCTCGTCGATAGCCCAGAAGGCAGCCGAGGCCGCCTATACCGGCTCGCAGGAGTGTGTAGAGGAGATGCGCCAGGCCTTTGAGCGCCGCCGCAACCTCGTGGTCGAGCTCGCCAGCCAAATCCCCGGCCTCAAGGTCAACAAGCCCGACGGCGCCTTCTATCTCTTCCCCGAGGTGTCGAGCTACTTCGGCAAGAGCTGCGGCAAGTGGACCATCAAGGACGCCCCCGACCTCTGCATGTATCTGCTTGAGGAGGCTCATGTGGCAACCGTGTCGGGCGACGCTTTCTGCCACCCCGGCTACATCCGCCTGAGCTATGCCACCAGCGACGACAACATCCGCGAGGCCATGCGCCGCATAGCCGAGGCCCTCGCCAAGCTCAAATAAGCCCACCAAGATGAGACGATATATCATACGATTTGTGTTTGCGCTGACAGCCTTGCTCGCTGTCGGCGCAAATGCTCAGATGATGCCGCAGCTGCCGCTGGACTCAGCCGTGGTGACCGGCACCCTGCCCAACGGACTGACCTATTACATCCGCCACAACGAGCGCCCCAAGGGGCAGGCCGACTTCTACATTGCCCAGCGCGTGGGCTCGATCCTGGAGGAGGACAACCAGCGCGGCCTGGCCCACTTCCTCGAGCACATGTGCTTCAACGGCACCACCCACTTCCCCGACAAGGAGCTGATCAAATGGCTCGAGAGCGTAGGCGTGAAGTTCGGCTACAACCTCAATGCCCAGACCGGCGTTGACGAGACCATCTATATGATCACCAACGTGCCAGTGGCACGCGAAGGGGTGCAGGACTCCTGCCTGCTCATCCTCCACGACTGGGCCAACGACCTGCTGCTCCTGCCGGAGGAGATCGACGCCGAGCGCGCCGTGATCCACGAGGAGTGGCGCACCACCAACGTGGGGCAGATGCGCATAGTGAGCGATCTGCTCCCGGTGATCTACTCGGGCTCGCGCTACGCCTACCGCCTCCCTATCGGCACGATGGAGGTGGTGGACAACTTCCCCTATCAGGCGCTGCGCGACTACTATGAGCGCTGGTACCGGCCCGATCAGCAGGGCATCATAGTGGTGGGCGACATCGACCCGGCCCGCATCGAGGCCCGGATCAAGGAGATGTTCTCGGACATCGAGATGCCGGCCGATGCCCCGGTGCGCTTCTACGAGCCGGTGCCCGACCACAGCGGCACCATCATAGCCATAGGCCACGACTCGGAGATGCAGTATCCGCTGGCACAGATGATGTGGAAGCAGCCGCGCATGGAAGCCCCTCTGCGCTCCACTCCCCTCCACTATCTCAACAATTATGTCGAGAGCATGATAGCCCAGATGCTCAACGAGCGCCTCCACGACATCTCGTCGCGCCCCGGCTCGGTGTTTGCCCAGGCTTTTGCCTCATTCGGCGAATATTTCCTTGCCAAGACAGCCGACGGATTCACCCTCACCGTCCTGGCGCGCGATCCGTCGGATCTGGCCGCTCCACTGGCAGCAGCATACCGCGAGGTGCTCCGCGCGGCCCGAGGCGGATTCACCCCCGGCGAGTATGAGCGCGCCCGCTCGCGCTATCTCTCGGCGATGGAGCAGGCCTACAACGCCCGCGACGCCCGCGAGAACGCCGTCTTTGTCAAGGAGCTCATCAACCACTTCACCGACTCCGTGGCCGCCCCCTCGATCGAGACCCGCTATCAGCTGGCCAAGCAGATAGCCGCCAACGTCGACATCAACGCCATCAACGAGGCCTTCACATCTGCAGTTTCCTCGCCCGACAACCGTGTGGTGATGATCCTCATGCCCGATCTGCCCGCCGACTCCAAAGCGGCCTATCCTACCGAGCAGTCGATCTCGGCCGCCCTCGCCGCCGTGGATGCCGAGGATATCGCGCCTCTGGCCGATGCCGACGCTCCCGACAAGCTGATCGAGCAGCTCCCGGCCAAGGGGAGCGTGACGGCCACCGAGGAGATCCCCGCTTTCGGCGCCACACGCCTCACCCTGAGCAACGGAGCCACGGTGATCCTCAAGCCCACCGATCTGCGCAAGGGCGAGATTCTGTTCCGCGCCGCGGCCCTCGGAGGCACGGCATGGCTCCCCGATTCGCTCGCCCCGTCGATCCTGATGCTCGACGATATGCTCTCGGAGTCGGGTCTGGGCAAGCTCTCCTACAGCGACCTGAAGAAATATCTGGCCGGGAAGCGGGTCGGACTCAAATTCGGCACCGACGACTACCTGCGCTACATGACCGGCTCGTCGACTCCCGGCGACCTGCGTTATCTCATGGAGCTGATCTACATGACCATGACCGACATCGAACTGCAGCCCGACGAGTTTGAAGCCCTCCTGAGCCAGTATGATGCCCTGCTCCACAATCAGGTGTCGACTCCCGAATATGGCTTCGAATCGGCGCTCTACAACAACCTGTTTTCATCGCCCAAGAAGCGCCCGGTAACACCCGAGACCCTCTCGATGGTGCGCCGCGACGAGATCACCTCGATTGCCGCCGGACTGACAGCCAATGCCGCCGACTATACCTTTATATTCGTGGGCGACTTCATGACCGACTCCATCATTCCCCTTATCGACCAGTATATCGCATCGCTCCCCTCCGATCCCGCCAACTCCACCTCGAAGCAGCCCGTCAGGATCAACCATAGCCTCGACATGGTGTCCGGCACCGGCACCTCGATCGAGACCATGGCCATGCAGACCCCGCAGACCTACGCTTTCGTCACCCTCTTCGGCGATATGCCCTACACCCTGCGTAACCAGCAGCTCGCCTCGATAGCCGGACAGATCCTCTCCAACCGCCTGCTCGAGATAGTGCGCGAACGCGAGGGCGCCGTCTACTCGATCTTCGCCTCGGGCAGCATGGATCGCGTCGGCAATCAGAACACCTCGATCTCAACCCAATTTCCGATGAAGCCGGAGATGCGCGACAAGGTGCTCGACATCATAGCCGGACAGATAGCCGAGATGGCCGAGAGCGTGGAGCCTCAGGAGCTTGCCAAGGCCAAGGAGTTCATGAACAAGCAATATGCCTCGGCTCCCGAGGAGAACTCGGGCTGGATGAACGGCCTGATGGGTGTTACCCTCAACGGCGTCGACACATTCAACGGCGCTTCGGAGAGCGTCAACGCCATCACCGAAGCCGATGTGGCCGCCTTTGTCAAGGCTCTGAAAGAGCAGAACAACTATCGCGTGGTGATCCTCGATCCCGCCGAGTGACCGGCTTGCCACACTGACCCTAACAACAGCGATCGCGCTGACGGATATTGGATCCGTCAGCGCGATCGCTGTATATCTTACCGGCCTATTCTTATTTGGCTGCCTTGAAGCTCATGTCGAGGCTCTTGACCGAATGGGTGAGCGCGCCGACCGAGATGAAGTCGACTCCGGCTTCGCCGTAGGCGCGGAGGGTGTCGAGAGTGATGCCGCCCGAGCTCTCTACCTCGGCCCGCCCATTGATCAGCTTTACGGCCTCGGCTGTTGCCTCGGGGGTGAAGTTGTCGAGCATGATGCGGTCAACACCGGCTTCGAGAGCCTGCAGGATCTCGGGGGTGTTGCGCACCTCTACCTCGATCTTCAGATCCTTGCCGCGCTCCTTGAGATAGCGGCGGGCCGACTCGACGGCCTGAGGTATTCCGCCCGCAAAGTCAACATGATTGTCCTTGATCAGGATCATGTCGAAGAGACCGATGCGATGGTTGGTGCCACCTCCGATCCTCACGGCCTCTTTTTCGAGCATACGCATTCCGGGGGTGGTCTTGCGTGTGTCGAGCACCTTGGTCTTCAGACCCTTCAGCCGGTCCTGATAGCGGGCGGTGGTGGTTGCGATGCCGCTCATGCGCTGCATGATGTTGAGCATGGTGCGCTCAGCCTGGAGCAGCGATCTCACCGGACCCTCCACCTCGAAAGCCACGTCGCCGGGCTTGACATGAGAGCCGTCGGGTATCATCACAGTCATTTTCAGCTCCGGATCGAGGCGCTCGAACACACGGCGCGCCACATCGACACCGGCCAGGATTCCCTCCTCCTTTATTATGAGGCGCTGCCGCCCGCGGGCATCGGCCGGGATGGTGGAGAGGGTGGTGTGATCGCCGTCGCCTATATCTTCGGCAAAGGCGAGAGTGAGAAGATCGTCAGTAAGCTGCTCTGTAGTTTTCATCGTTGTGGATGGGTATAGGGGGATTTTTTTGTATCTTTGTGCAAAATTAGGAAAAAAGCCTTAATTATGAAAATATGCCTGCTCACAGTAGGACGCACGACCGATGCCGCCATAGCGCGTGCGACCACTAACTATGCCACGCGCGTAGAGAGGTATATCGACTTCACCCATACGTCTGTAGCCGATGTACGCGCCACCCGGGCCACCACGGAGGAAAAGCAGCGCGAAGCCGAGGGCGCGGCTCTGCTCGACGCCATCAAGCCGAGCGACTTCGTGTGGCTGCTCGACGAGCACGGACGCGAATACACCTCGCGGGAGTTTGCCACGGAGCTCCAGAAGCGCATGGCCGCCGGCATCAGCAAGCGCATCGTCTTTGTCGTGGGCGGTCCCTACGGGTTCTCCGAAGCCGTCAGGAAACGCGCCGACGCGCTGATCTCCCTCTCGCAGATGACCTTTCCCCACGAGCTCGTGCGCCTGTTCTTTACCGAACAGCTCTACCGCGCCATGACAATCCTCCGCGGAGAGCCATATCATCACGACTGAGCCCGCTCCCAGTCAGTCACAAACCACCATGATGACAATACCTCAACTCATATCACAATCGGACAGAAACTTTTCGATCGAAGTGCTGCCGCCCCTCAAAGGCCGCGGCATTGGCCAGCTGTTCGACAACATAGACCGTCTGCTTGAATTCGGCCCGCGGTATATCAACATCACCACCCACCGCTCCGAGATAGTCTTCCGCCAGAGCGCCGACGGGCTCTATCAGCGCGTGAGCGAGCGCTCGCGCCCCGGCACAGTGGCCGTAGCCGCCGCCATCCAGCAGCGCTACGGCATTCCGGCAGTGCCCCACATCATCTGCTCAGGCTACTCCAAACTCGAGACCGAATATGCCCTGATCGACCTTAACTTTCTCGGGATCACCAATCTCCTTCTGCTCCGGGGCGACAAGGCGCGCCACGAGAGCCGCTTCACTCCCAATCCGGGCGGCCACTCCCATGCCTCCGAGCTCCAGGGTCAGGTCAACGAATTCAACAAAGGATTTTTTATCGACGGCACGGAGATGGAAATCGTCACCGGCGGCTCGCGCCCGGCCTTCAGCTATGGCGTGGCGGGCTATCCGGAGAAGCACGAGGAGGCACCCAACGCCGACATCGACCTGCAGTGGCTCCGCCACAAGATTGACAACGGCGCCGAATATGTCGTGACGCAGATGTGTTTTGACAACAGCAAGTATTTTGACTTCGTCAGACGATGCCGCGCTGCCGGAATCAACGTGCCCATCATTCCCGGCCTCAAGCCGATCAGCACCCCCGGACAGCTCACGCTCCTGCCCCGAGTATTCCACTGCGACCTCCCTTCGGATCTGGTCAACGCCGTTGCCGCCTGCGGCGACAATGCCGCGGCTGTGAAAGAGGTGGGAGTGGAGTGGCTCACCGCCCAGATGCGCGAGCTCTATGCTGCGGGGGTTCCCTCGGTACATCTCTACTCGCTCAATGCCACCGAGAGCGTAAGGCGCGCCCTCAAAGCTGTCTTCGGATAATATCAGGATAGTTGTTGCGTCATGAGATTTGCCGACATCCCCGGTCATGATGCCGTGAAGGCCCATCTGCGGAGTCTCGTCGATTCGGGACGGTTGCCCCATGCCGTCATGCTCGAAGGCCCGGCGGGGATAGGCAAGATGGCTCTCGCCCGGGCATTCGCTCAATACATCCACTGCACGGGCAGGAAGCAGGGCGACACCGACAGCTGCGGCCACTGTCCGTCATGCCGGCAGAGCGCGTCGCTCAACCATCTGGACACATTTTATGTCTATCCCGTGACCCGCACCGAGAAGATGGATCACGCGCCGGTGAGCGACGACTTCGCTCCGGAGTGGCGCGACTTTCTCGCCGTAGAGGCTCCTTCGCCGCGACTGTTCATGGACATAGACGCCTGGACCGACTCGCTCGGCAAGAAAGGCTCGTCGCTCATCACCTATGCCTCGGAGAGCGCCGACCTGATCCGCAAGCTATCGATCACCAACCTTAACTCACGCTACAAGACCGTGGTGTGGTGGCTGCCCGAGCGGATGAACACCGAGTGCTCCAACAAGCTGCTCAAGATGATAGAGGAGCCATACGAGGGGACATGCCTGATCCTTGCGTCGGACGATCCGTCGCGGCTGCTCCCTACCGTCTACAGCCGCCTCCAGCGCGTGAAGGTGGACCGTTACGCCGACAGCGCCATAGCCGCGTGGCTCACCGACCGCTACGGGCTCGACCCCGCAGCCGCCGAGGCCACGGCCCACACCGCCCGAGGCAGTATGCGCAAGGCCCTTACCCTCGTGAGCGCCAACACCTGGACCCGCACTCTCCTGCCCCGCTTCATTGAGCTGATGCGCCTGGCCTATCAGCGAAACGTGGCTGAGCTGCGGAGATGGAGCGCCGATCTGGCTGCTGACGGGCGCGACCGCGCTGCCACATTCTGCGACTACGCCGCCGGACAGATACGCGAGAATTTCATGGCCCACATTGCGGGACGGGCCTCGCATCTGGTCTATCTCACCCCCGACGAGGATGCTTTTGCCAAAAATTTCTGCCGGTTCATCACCGAAGCCAATGCCGAGCCTCTGATCCGCGAGTTTGCCGATGCCAAACGCGACATCCTCGGCAACGCCAATATCCGCATAGTGGCCTTCGATCTGGCCATTAAGGTGATAATGCTTCTCATCCCGCCTAAGAAATGACCCCGCTCCTCCGCCAGATTGCCCGCGAATATGCGAAGCGCCACACCCCTGATGAGATATCGCGTTTCTGCTTCGTGTTTCCCAACAAGCGAAGTGCCACATTTTTCCTCCGTTATCTCGATCTCGAAATAGCCTGGCCGCACATCGAGCCCGAGGCTGTGACCATAGCCGATTTCCTCGAATCGCTGTCGCCCTACGCCGAGGCTCCGCGGTTCATGCAGCTCGCCACACTCTACGACGCCTACCGCACCATCGCGCCCGATTCAGTGTCAGACTTTGACCGCTTCATGTTCTGGGGCGAGATCTTGCTTGCCGACTTCAACGATGTTGACCGCTATCTGGCCAATCCCGGCGAACTGTTTACCAACATCGAGGAGCTGAGGGAGATCAATTCGACCTATCTCACCGACACGCAGAGGGAGATAATCCGTCGGTACTGGGGCGAGGATGCACCGGGGCTCAACTGGCAGCCCCGCGCCGACGGCGATGAGGTAGAGCGATTCTGGACCCATATCGACCGCAAAGGTAGCCGCGATGCGGGCAACGCCGCCAAGTTCGTAAAGCTATGGATGATACTGGAGCCTCTTTACGCCCGCTTCAACACCCTTCTGGCCGACGATGGCTATGCCACCTCCGGCCAGATATTCCGCAACGCTGCCCGGGTGCTGAAAGAGAAAGGTATCGAGGCTATTCCAAACCGCGCCGACCGATATATATTTATAGGCTTCAATATGCTCTCGACGGCGGAGATCGCCGTTTTCGAGACACTCAAGCGCAGCGGCATAGCCGACTTTTATTGGGACACGGCCTCGCCGGCCTTTTCCCTCGAAGGTAACAAAGCCGGATGGATGGCACTCAACGGTGCCGGTATGTTTCCGTCGCGCTACGAGATCGAGGAGGAAGAACGGACTGCCGCTCCTGAGATAGAAGTGATCGGCGTGGCCTCAAGCGTAGGTCAGGCCAAGGTGGCAGCCGACCGGCTCGGTGAATGGAACAGGGAAGGACTCGTCGGAGCCGGCTCCGACGACAGCACCGGCACTGACACCGCCATTGTCCTGGCCGACGAGAGCCTGCTCATGCCTGTACTAAGCCATATTCCGGATTCCATAACGACTACCAATGTCACTATGGGATTTCCGATGAAACTGACTCCCGTTGCTGCCGTGATGAAGGCCGCGACAAGTCTTCAACGCAGGATAAGAACAGTCGGGGGGCGGTTGGCTTTTTTCTATGAGGATGTTGTGGCCCTGCTCTCGCAGCCGGTGATAAAGGCCGTTGCACCGCAGTCATCCGAGAGATTGCTCCGCGAGATCAGGGAGCGCCGCCTTTTCAGTCTTGATGCCGCCGAGTTGATTGAGAGCTATCCCGATCTTGCACCGTTGTTTCGCCCCATCAGCGCGGCCGCAGTATCGTCGCTCGACGACACTGCGGCATATTTCACCGGCCTGATCGAGCTCTTCTCATCCTATGCCGACGAGGAGACACGCCCGGTCGAGCGCCGCTTCCTGATGGCTTACCGGGCGGCTCTCGACGAGCTTGTAGAGGCATTCAGACTCAGAGGAGTGACCATGCGCGAGACCACAATGGCATCGCTCCTTGAACGCGCACTGTCCTCGGCAACCGTAAATTTCACAGGCGAGCCCTTGCGTGGAGTCCAGATAATGGGTGTTCTCGAGACCCGCGCTCTCGACTTTGACAATATCATCATGCTGTCGATGAACGAAAGCATCTATCCACGCCGCCACTCGCGCCCGTCGTTTATCCCCGAGGCGCTCCGCCATGCTTTCGGTCTGCCGGGCAAGGATCTTGCCGAGAGCGTCTACGGCTACTACTTCTTCCGCTTGCTTTCGAGGGCCAGCCGGATCACCCTGCTCTACGATGCCCGAACAGTCGGCATCGAAAAGATAGGCGAGATGTCGCGCTACCTCACCCAGCTGCTCTATCTCTATCCCGAGACAGGCATACGCCACCTGTCGGCAGTGTTCCCGCGACTCCCGGGTGATACCCGCCCGGCTCTGTCGATCCCCAAGAGCCCGGAAGTGATGGCTCGGCTTGAGGAGTTCAAGCGTCCCGGCTCGGGGAAAAATCTTTCGGCCTCGTCGCTCAACACCTATATCAATTGTCCGCTGCAATTTTATCTGGAGACTGTAGAAGGACTCAAATTCCGATCGGAGACAGACGGCTCCGACTTCATCGACTGGTCGACCTACGGGCAGATAGTCCATGAAGTTGCCGAGCGTCTCTATCTGTCTCTGGCCGAGGAGAGTGGCGACTCAACCATCTACCGCGAAGCTCTCGAAGCTACGGCCAGCGACCGCAAACGTATCATGCGGCTTGTCACGGCCGCCGTCAACCGTCACTACCTCCACCTGAGCAAGAAAGATGAGCCCGACCGTCTCGACCCACTGCGCGGCGAGGCCAAAGTGCTCGGCGGAATAATGGTTGAGCTTATATGCCGGATGCTTCGCATGGAAGCTGAGAAATATGGCCAATTTGTGTTTGAGGGAGCGGAAGTGCCGCTCAACGGTCAGGTAAAGCTGTCGCCCGATCAGCCGCCGCTGAATATCCGTCAGGTGATCGACCGCATCGACTTTGCCGGATCGGGCGGGAGCATGCGCTTTGTCGACTACAAAACCGGCAAGGACAAACTGAGCTTCAAGTCGATTGAATCGTCGTTTGACAACAGCCTTCAGGACAGGCCTAAAGTGCTGTTTCAGCTCATGTTCTATTGTCTGTGCTACTCACGCCTTACAGGCTACGAGGGCCCGATACAGCCGTATGTCTATCTCACCAAGACCCTTTTTACAGAGGGTCTGCCTCCGCTCACTCTGGGTGGTAAGACGATTGAAGACTACAGGGAGTATATCGAGACTTTTGAGTCAGAGCTGGCGGGTGTCATCAACAGGATTTTCGATGACACTACTCCCTTTGACGCTCTTGTCAACGATCCCGCCTACAACGGACGGCATTGCACCTTCTGCCGCTTCAAAGCCATCTGCTCTCCACCCGAAGTCAAATCCTGACACACCATAATCACCCCGTGGCCGGACTCTACATCCATATCCCCTTTTGCCGATCCAAGTGCGCTTACTGCGACTTCTATTCCGTTGCCTCCCGGAGCCTCGACGCAACCCGTTTTGTCGACTCACTTATTGCAGAACTTGGAGCTCGGGCAGATCAATTCTCATCCCCCTTTGACACCGTGTATATCGGAGGAGGAACACCGTCGGTGCTACCGGCAGAAGAAATCACCCGGCTTCTCGGAGCCGCACTGTCCGTGGCCCGACCGGAGGCCGAAGTTACCGTCGAAGTGAATCCCGACGACATAACTCCGGAATATGCTGCCACAATTTCCAGCGCCGGAGTCAATCGCGTGAGTATGGGGGTGCAGAGCCTTATTGACAGCGAGCTGAAAGCGATCAGCCGTCGCCACGACTCGTTGTCGGCCCTACAGGCGATCGACCTACTGAGAGCGGCAGGAATCAATAACATGAGCTGCGATCTCATCTACGGTTTGCCGGGACAGACTTTGGAGTCGTTCAGTCAATCAATAGACCTGTTGCTGACCAAGAGGCCTGAACATATCTCAGCCTATCTGCTCAGTTATGAGCCGGGTACCCGTCTGACCCGAGATCTTGAAGCGGGACGCATCAGTCAGGCCACCGACACCGAGGCCGAAAGTTATTACTCGATCTTATGTGCATCGCTGGCTGCGGCCGGATATGAGCACTACGAAATCAGCAACTTTGCATTGCCCGGGCGCCGCTCGCGCCACAACTCGTCATACTGGGATCCAGCCAATCCGTATCTCGGGCTCGGCCCATCGGCCCACAGCTACGACGGGCATAACCACCGGAGCGCCAATGTATCATCCATCCGGCAATATCTTGACCATCCGACCGAAGCTACCGCAATGACCGAAACCCTCACCGAGGCACAGAGATTTGACGAACAGCTTATGCTCGGACTCCGCACCGCCGACGGCATCGACACGACCCGCCTTGATCCCACTCTGCGCAACACAATGCTCAGACGGGCAAACCGATGGATCAAACGTGGCGAACTCATCCTTGCAAACGACACCCTCACTATACCTGAATCCTCCTGGCTGATCACCGACACCATCCTCGCCGACCTTTTTGCCGACTGACCCCCGCAAATTGCCCGGGCATGTTTTCTATATAATAGAATCTCAACCTCGTCTATATCCAAATACTTTTGACAACTTTTTTTGGGTCATCGGATGGATCTTTTGCTCCTCTTCCTTTTTCTTTTCCCTATTAATACTGTGACCATGAAAAAGATGCTGTAACGAATTCTCATTGTAAAAGACCAAAATCATTTTATTGTTGCTGTCATAAAAGTATATTCGCTTCTGACCTTTTGTTCCGACCGCTCTTTTCAATGCATCCTTGATTTCATTTTCAGGAATACTTAAGGGTGAGACCTCTTCACCATCAACGTATCTCGTTTTAAACCGTGAATGTTTGAGATAATTTTCATCGAACTTTCGTCCGGGTTCCCGATTTTCATTAAACCACTGATTGATTATTATCTCATCGCAAGGAAGGAGATTCAATTCATGGGATTTGCTATAAGCACCATTATTCATCTCATTTAAAACAAGATGTGTTTTCCCAATTCTTGAATGATCAACAATAAGTTCATCCGGATACAATATGCACACCCCCAAAATATCTCCCTTAAGGATCATATCTCTTATCGACACATCTACTGGTGTGCCTAACTCTTGGTAATCTGTCCATTCGCTAAATGCATTTCGTATGGATTTAACAGGAGGATAAGATTTGTCCTCTGGGATTTTCTTTATAAGATCAATGAAAAGTTTCTCATCAAAGAATCCTTCATGCGCTTCATTCTCTATCATCCTTTGAACCTCATAGAGCTTGATGAGATACGGCCTGATCTTCGAAACCTCCTCTTCTTTCAAAAGAACAATGACCTTTCTCATACGTCAAAAAGAATGTCTAAATCAGAATTCATCTGAGAGAAGAATCGCGCCGGAGATTTCTTTATCCGGCAGTCATTTCCAATTTTTAGGGGAATTACCTCAACCGGCACCGAGCTATTATCCCTATCAAAGAAATAAATTGCCACATCTTCAGTCTTAAGCTGCTTAAGTTTTAGATTCACAAGAGCACCATTAACAATGTGGTCGCTATGAGTTTCTAAAATTACCTGTACACCTCCCGCACAAGCCTTTGAGATAAGCCGCATGAGTGCAGACTGAGCCGAAGGATGAATATGAGCCTCGGGATTTTCAATCATTATTATGTCACCGGGATGTGCTGCAAGCAATGCAACGACAACCGAGAGAACATACGAAACACCAAATCCGGTATTGATAGCCTCTACCTCACTGTTACCTTTTCCCTCTCTACGATAAAGATACCTCAGGGAATACTGGTTATCCGTCTCCTTAACAAGCTGGACTGAAATATCTGGTGATATTTCTCGCAACCACTTGTCTACCTGTCCTCGCAATGTCTTTACATTATCCTCTTCACCATCATACAACATACTGGTGACCGTGATATTTTCATTCCCATATCTGGCGAGAAAATAAACCGTATATTCTCCTTTACCCATTTCCTTAGAGAGTTCCCTGAAGTCATTAACAATTGTCGTGTCGCTCCCATAGCTACTTTGGGGACCTTCTCTGAATGCACTTAGATATTGCACACCGCCATGTTTGAATAAGGAATAACTTTCTAAATCCTCATAGGCAGGCATATCAACCCCGGGATATGCTAATAGCCGAGTCTCATTAGGAGAGGAAAGAGGATATAGAAAAGTGAAGTTTATTTCATCCTTATTATCAAAGGTGAATGACAGGCCCAATTGATCAGGTTTCTCCTTTATGTCCCAGTTTAAAAGAGATATCGGTTTCCCTATCTTAAAAGAGTAGCCCAGAAGATTTAATTGCTTAGGAAAATCACGCTTTAAGACAGACTCCCGCAGAATGAGCATCGATTGCATAACCGATGATTTCCCCATCCCATTCATTCCAGTCAAAATAGTCAGGGGAGCCATCCGCATATCGGTATCGGTATGGATCTTAAAATTATGGATTTTATACCGTGTGATCATTTTTTTTAATCAAATTTTGAAATACTTGTTCAGTTTTTTCAAAACGCACTATAACCGCATGCCTATCACTGGTATTAGTGGACAAAGATTTTTGGAAGTCTGGGGAGGAGAAGAGTTGAGTGTAATCCCTACGGAAGCTGTCAACATCGATCTTTGATATCGCATCAATGTTTCTTGCGATGACCACAGTCAGAGTTTCGAACAAAGCCTTCGACATCGGACTCTTTTTCTTATTTCCCGGTTTTCTGAAAACCTTCTCCCCGACAAGAAGCCGGGCGGTTTGTATGGATTGTGAAAATAAAGATCTCAGACGGTCTATTTCAGAAGCAGAGAAATGCCGAATTTTCGACATTGTTTCATTCAAGAAATAGTCCATTTTACCTTGATACTCTCTATAATCGGTAATAAAGAAAGCCAAAAATCTTAGCACATACTCGGTATCTATCATTCGGTTATCCCGAATACCGAGACTTCTAAACTCTGGCACATCAGCAAGTGGTTTAAGCACTCTTTCTGTCGCATCAGGAAACATTCCATTACGGATTTCTTGTGAATTCAAAGGTACGCCCTCATTATTCAGTCGGCTGAAAATGACAAATTTGACATCATACGAGGCACGACCGTCAATCAAATACGCCACTATCTCCGCACTATTGATACGCATTCGGTCATAAAAGGAAAGGCAATCCCATGTCTTACCTTCATATTCCTTTAGAAAATCAAGTCCTGTCAACTTTAGTCTTCCCGAAACAAAGTCGTATAATGCTGTCAGACGTTGCAAACCATCCACAACGAAAAAATCTCCTGACAAATCATTATATTCAAAATAAAAACTAGGCAATGGCAGATTAAGAAGAATTGATTCAATCAACCTGCTCTGTTGTGATTTATTCCAAAGAGAATTATTCCTTTGAACTTTAGATCTGAAATTGATGCGATCCCGATGAAGCATACGGAGCAACTCCCCGATCACCATTATCCGCCGTTCAATCTTAACAGCCGATGAGTCAAGGGATATATCAGAAGGTGCGTATCTACCGTCGGACTTCATTGTGCATTCCATTAAAGAGTTTTGCAAAATTACACTTTTTTGCAATATTTCCTTGGCTTAAGACTCATTTTTATATCCGGTTTTTCGTCATCTTCTCTCCTGCCGTGCTTTAAGAATAAAATTTTGATTACGGGTATCAAAAATAGTTAAAAATGAAAAATGAGAGGTAGCCCATATATGAATAAATGGACGGAATTTGCTATCTTTGTAAGTTAAATGCTCCGGATGAAAAGGATAGAATCTCTTATCACCTCACTGACCCTGTCGGTCGTATCAGCGTTGGCAGCCACTCCCGCGGTTACCATCGCCGGTGGCTCACATCCAGCCGTAGCCATCGAGCCGGAGCGCTCGGCAGGGCTGGCGGGTGTGTTTGTTGTCGATTCCTCGGGCAATCTTCCCTTGTCGGCCACCTACACCCCATCTGTGCCCGGGGCATCGGTGACATGGAGCCGCTTCTCGACCCTTGGAGCTGGATATGCCGAGCCAATACCCGGTGCCGAAGGATACACCCTCTCCGACCTCCGGCCCGATATGGGCTATATCGTGACCGAAAACAACCGCCAGCATTGCTTCTGGGTCACCGATTATGCCACTAAACCGTTTGAGATCGATAACTTGTCGGTAGCCTCATCCGACTGCGGATCCGTCACCCTCCGTGCCGATGGAGAGGGCGCTCGCATGACATACTTCTCAGTCAACGGGCGCGGCATTGAAATCGACCGCCAGATACACGTTTCCTACACCACTCTTGTCTACGATAAGGATGCCGGGAACTATCAGCCTCATGAGGTGACGGAGAATTTCTCCTATCTCCATTCCGAGCTGCATGTCGAGGCGCCGCTCACTTCGACCCGCTTCATGATCGAAGGCGACCGCTTCAGACGCTCGTGGGGCAATGCGGCTTATGCCGCGACAGATCTGACCGAAGCCACCGCTGTGGCAGCTACTGTCGACGTAAGGCAGCCGCAGATCACCCTTCCGGGCAATCAGCAGACCTCCGAAGACACCGGCAACAGCCTCGGAGGCTCGGCTCCTGTCGACATTGAATTCGAAGCCACCGTGACCGATGCTGTAGCGTTCACCGAATGGCAATTTGCATCCGACCCCGACTTCACGATTATCGATCTGCGGTTTACCGATCCGGTGATGACCTACAGTTTCCGCGAAAGCGGCGTGACATATATCCGCTTTGTGGCCGCCAACGCCGACGGATCATGCGAATATGTGAGCGATACATACGAGGTCAATATCGGCGAGAGCGACATCAAATGTCCCAATGCATTCTCTCCCGGCACATCCGAAGGGCAGAACGACGAATGGCGCGTAAGCTACCGATCCATAGTGGATTTTGACTGCGAGATCTTCACACGCTCCGGAAAGAGAGTGGCCCATCTCACAGATCCGTCGCAAGGATGGGACGGCCGCATCAACGGTCGGCTCGCTCCCGCAGGAGTCTACTATTATGTGATCAAGGCAGTGGGTTCCGATGGCCGCCGTTATAATCTTTCGGGCGATATAAACATAATCGGTCAACGCTAACCAAGAGTTTCCAACCATTTTCAATATTACCCCATTCTAAAGAATCTTAATTAACATTCCAAGACTATGAATATCCGCATCAACATATTGTCAGCACTCATCGCTATCGCTACCTCCGCAGCACTAAGCGGCTGTACGCAGGCAGTTGCAGAGCCCGTAGCAGCCGGTGATGTCAACACCACCCCCTACAGCCCCGTATATTCTCCCGACATCCCACGGACAGTGGAGCTCTGCGGCGAAAAGGTCGATCTTGACCGCGAAGATATGTATGAGCGCTTCGACCGCGAGATCACGGCCATGACCTACGGCCACAGCAGCACCCTCGCAACCATCAAGCGCGCCAACCGCTATTTTCCCGTCATGGCCCCGATACTGAAAGAGGAAGGAGTGCCTCTGGATATGCTTTATCTTGCCTGCATCGAGAGCTCGCTTCATCCGGTGGCACGCTCGGGAGCTGGAGCCGCAGGTTTCTGGCAGATCATGCCCGCCACAGCCCGGGAGAACGGTCTTGTGGTCAACGACAGCGTCGATCAGCGCTACGATCTTGAGCTGTCGACCCGTGCCGCCTGCCGCATCCTGAAGAAAGCATACGCCAAATACGGCAACTGGGAGAGCGCCGCCGCGAGCTACAACGGCGGTATGGGTAGAGTGTCGCGCGAGCTGGCCGCCCAACAGGCCGAAAGCGCCTACGATCTCTACCTCAACGAAGAGACCTCCCGCTATATGTTCCGTCTTCTCGCCATGAAAGCCATCATGGACAATCCGTCGGCATTCGGCTACCATATCCGCCCCGATCAGTTCTACTATCCCATCGAGTACGATGTGTATGAAGTGACCGCTCCGGTGGCCGACTGGGCTGCCTGGGCACGCGAGCACGGCACCACCTATCTGCAGCTGCGCGACCACAATCCCTGGATCCGTGGCAAGAGCCTGCCCGCACCCAAAGCCTCAAAAGGCAGCGCCAAGGCCGCTTCCACCGTCTACAAGGTGGTAGTGCCTAAAAGCGAAAGCCTCAGCCGATCGAAAAACAAGTCAACACTGTTCAACCCCAACTGGAGCAATCTCTGAGCCATGACCGATACCTGTAAAATCAATGATCTCTCCCACGACAGCCCCGCCGTGGAGCCGCAGGATCGCCTTGAGGTTATCGGCGCGCGGGTCAACAACCTCAAGAACATCGACGTGACCATACCCCACGACGCGCTGACGGTTGTCACCGGCCTCTCGGGCAGCGGCAAGTCGAGTCTGGCTTTCGACACCATCTATGCCGAGGGTCAGCGACGCTACATCGAGACCTTCTCATCCTACGCCCGCGGTATGCTGGGTGCTCTGCAGCGTCCTGACGTAGACAAGATTTCGGGACTCAACCCCGTCATAGCGATCGAACAGAAGACAATCAACCGCAATCCACGCTCCACCATTGGCACCACCACCGAAGTCTACGACTTCCTGCGCCTGCTGTATGCCCGCATAGCCGAAGCCCGCAGCTATATTTCAGGTGAGCCCATGATCAAATACACCTCGGAGCAGATAGTGGATCTGTTGCTCTCGCGCTATTCCGGCAAGAGAGTGGCCATCCTCGCCCCACTTGTAAAGAACCGCAAGGGTCACTACAAGGAACTCTTTGACACCCTCCGCCGAAAGGGTTACTTACGCGTGAGAGTTGACGGCGTGATGCAGGAGCTCACCATGGGCATGAAACTCGACCGCTACCGCAACCACTCGATAGAGCTCGTCATAGACCGCATCCGCCTCACCCCTCAGGAGCGCGAGCGCATCTCCGAGACCGTCGACGAAGCCCTTCGTCAGGGCGACAAGGAGCTGATGATCGTCGACGTTGACGATCCCGAAGCCGCGCCGGCCTATTATTCGCAGCATCTGATGGATCCTGTAAGCGGCATCAGCTATCCCGAACCGGCTCCCCACACCTTTTCCTTCAACTCGCCTCAGGGAGCGTGTCCCCATTGCAAAGGTCTGGGATATTCATTCGTGATCGACCACGACAAGATCTTCCCCGACCGCTCCCGCAGCATCCGCAACGGCGCTATCGCTCCGCTCGGAAAGTATCAGAGCAAGATGATATTCTGGCAGCTGGCCGCAGTGCTGGAGAATCATGGTTTCAACCTCGACACTCCTGTCTCGTCGCTCTCCGAGGAAGCGATTACCGACATACTCTACGGCACGACCCAACCGCTGTATATCAACAACGAAGGCGGCGCCATATCCAACTACAAGCTCTCCTTCGACGGTCTGCTCCGCTATCTCGAACCTGAAGCCTCTGTCCCGGCCGAGGGAGAGGAGCGTGGCGCCGGAGCCCAGGCCGACAGCGAGAGCCGTTTTGCCTCACGTGTGGTGTGTCCCGAATGTCAGGGTCGCCGACTGCGCAAGGAGAGCCTGCATTTCTTTATCGATAATCTCAATATAGCCGATCTGTCGAGGATGGACATAGTGGAGCTTCACAACTGGATTTCAGGTCTGGAGGCCAAGCTCTCGCCTACTCAGGCCATCATCGGACGCGAGATCATCAAGGAGATCCGCACCCGCCTCGGCTTCCTTATCGACGTGGGCCTCGACTACCTGTCGCTCGACCGCAACAGCGCCACCCTCTCGGGCGGCGAGAGCCAGCGCATCCGTCTTGCCACCCAGATAGGATCAGAGCTTGTCAATGTGCTTTATATCCTCGACGAGCCCAGCATAGGTCTCCATCAGCGCGACAACCGTCGACTCATCGACTCACTGAAGCGTCTGCGTGACGCAGGCAACACCGTCATTGTCGTTGAGCATGACAAGGACATGATGCTTGCCTCCGACTACATAATTGACATAGGCCCTAAAGCCGGGCGCAAAGGCGGAGAAGTGGTTTATCAGGGTGATCCCCACAAAATGCTTGAAGCCGGGACACTTACCTCCGACTATCTTACCGGACGGAAATCCATTCCCCTGCCTGCCGAGCGCCGACCGGGCAACGGCACCTCAATCGAGCTGATAGGAGCGTCGGGCAACAATCTGCGCGACGTCAATCTCACCCTTCCCCTCGGCACATTTACCGTTGTGGCCGGAGTGTCGGGCAGCGGCAAGAGTTCGCTCATCAACTCCACTCTTCAGCCGATCCTCTCGAAGCACTTCTACCGTTCGCTCACCGAGCCCCTTCCCTATAAGGAGATCCGCGGCATCGAGCATATAGACAAGATAGTGACGGTTGACCAGTCGCCTCTCGGCCGCACACCCCGCTCCAATCCCGCAACCTATACGGGACTGTTTTCCGATATTCGCTCGCTCTTTGTCAATCTACCCGAAGCCAAGATCCGCGGCTACAAGCCGGGGCGCTTCTCGTTCAATATCGCCGGCGGGCGATGCGAAGTGTGCAGCGGCAACGGCTACCGCACCATTGAGATGAACTTCCTGCCCGATGTCCTCGTGCCATGCGAAGCCTGTGGCGGAAAACGCTACAAGCGCGAGACACTCGAAGTGAGGTATAAAGGCAAGTCGATAGCCGACGTGCTCGACATGACCATCAATCAGGCTCTCGAATTCTTTTCAGCCATCCCCAAGATAGCCCGCAAGCTACAGGTGCTCGCCGACATCGGTCTGGGCTACATCAAGCTCGGGCAACCCTCGTCGACACTTTCGGGCGGCGAAAATCAGCGGGTGAAGCTCGCTACGGAGCTCGCGCGCCGCGACACGGGACGCACTCTTTTCATCCTCGACGAACCCACCACCGGTCTTCATTTCGACGATATCCGCGCCCTGCTCGACGTGCTCGACAATCTCGTGGCCAAAGGCAATACAGTGGTAGTGATCGAGCATAATCTCGACGTGATAGCCCATGCCGACCATGTGATCGATATGGGTCCGGGTGGAGGACGCGAGGGGGGACATATCGTGGCCACCGGAACTCCGGAGCAGATTGCGGCGCTCGAATCGCCGACGGCCCCTTTCCTGGCTGAAGAGCTTGCCGCTCATCCCCCCGTGCCGCTCGGCACCTCGCCGGCAGATAAGCCGAAGGCAAAGAGCAAGCCAACCCCTGCAACGGAGCCGACGGTGGAAAAAGCGCCCTCCCGCCGGGGACGTCCCCGGAAGAATGCTTCCTGAAGTCTATCGGAGACCTCCGAGTTTTTTGAAAAAAAGTTGCTGATTTTGGTTTAGGAAATTGTCGATTTCGTGTCTTATATATGTATGACGTACATAGACGACATAGAACGGCTTTTCCGCACTCATTATCTGCATTTGCACCGGCTTGCGTCAGTGCTTCTCCAGAACGATGAATCGGCCCGCGACATAGTCAACGATACTTTTGCCGCGCTGCTCAATTCGCCGCTGGAGGAGGCTCCGAAAGCCGGTTATCTTTATTCGGCGGTCCGCAACCGATGCCTTAACAGGCTGCGCGAGGCCGACAAGCAGACCCGTATGGCCAAGCTCCTTTTCCTCGAAAATGAGGATTACGACACCGAAGAGTGGCCCGACGAGCTTACCATCGAGCGTATCTACGCGATCATCGACACAGATCTCCCCGCCCAATGCCGCAGAATCATGGAGCTCCGGTTCTGCGACGGGCTCACCTTTACCAAAGTAGCCGAAAGGATGGAGATGAGCGAGACTGCCGTTTACAAATATGTCCGTCAGGCATTAGTAATCATCCGTAAAAAACTCAGTGAAAATGGATAAGTATGACCTTGTGCTGGATCTTGTCGAGCATCCTGACAGATATAGCGACGCACAGATCACAGAAATACTGTCGGACACGGAATGTAAGGAATTCTATACGCTCCTGTGCAAGACCGGAGCGGCCATCAGGCAGAAGCACCTGATCGAGACTCCCGACATCGAGAGAGAATGGCGCAAAGTAAGTGCGTCCCGCCCGAATGTGGCCAGACTCAAATTCCTGCGGCCCGGTATGAGAGCGGCCTCCATCGTAGCGCTCTCCCTCACCTCGCTGGCCGCCGTAGCGCTCGGTGTCGCCGTTGCTGTAAAACATACATCCTCTCCGGCTACTCCTGTTATGGAGGAGATGGACAGAATTGACAGCTACACTGCGGCAAAAGATACCTGCGTGACCGACACGATACCCGTCGTGCAGAGCTCCGACATCCCTACGGAACCCGTTCTCTACAAAGACGAGCAACTGGGCAAACTACTTGAAGTCATTGCAAAGTGCTACGGCGTCACGGTCGAATACCGCAATGAGGAGACGGCAGGATTGCACCTCTACTATAAGTTTAATCCTGCCCTGCCACTGGAGGAAGTGGTTGACCAGCTCAACACCTTCGAGCGAATAAACATCCATATCGACGGCAACACACTCATCGTAGACTGATCATGACACGCTTAGCCCTATTTATAATCGCACTGGTAACCTGCTTCACGGCCAGTGCCGCCAAATATTCTTACTCGTTCTCCAATACACCGGTGTCTGAAGCTCTGGTGACATTGGGCGATGACTATCCCGACCTTAACCTTTCGTTTATCTACAAGGAGCTCGACTTTTACCGCACATCAGGCAGGGTTGATGCCGACGACCCTTACACTGCCCTCAGGCAGATCGTAGGACTCAACCCTATCCTGGTCACGGAAAAGAACGGCGTCTACTATATCGAGGCGATGCAGCACGGCAAACATGTTTACACCGGACGTGTGGTGGCCGATGACGGCGATCCGGTGGCAGCTGCAACCGTCAAGCTCCTTGCCCCGAAGGACTCCACGGTACTCTCCTATGCCGTAACAGACAGCAACGGACGCTTCAACATTCCATGCGACATACAGGGAGCCATTGCCAAAGTGACCTGTGTGGGCTATCTGCCCGTGGTCAAGAACTGCGACTCCTTCAATCTCGGAACAGTAAGGATGACTCCCCAGCCGTTGCAGCTCAAAGCGGTGTCGGTAGAGGCACAGATGAATTCCACCTATTCGGACAAGAGCATCTATACTCCGTCGGGCAGACAGAAAAAAGCCTCGCAAAACGCCATTGACCTTCTGAGGATGATGGCTATCCCGCAGATCCGTGTCAGCCTCAGCAGCAACACGGTTACCGATAATTCCGGTGCCGATGTTACTATCTTCATTAATTCGCTTGAGGCATCGAGCGAGGAAATGGAGGGGCTGCGCACCGCCGATGTGCGCCGTGTGGAATATCTCGAATTTCCAACCGACCCTCGCTTCCACGGCGCCCAAAGGGTGATAAACATAATCGTGCAGGAATATGCCTACGGCGGCTACACCAAGACAACCGTTAATGAAAACTGCCTTACGGGCCTATCGGGCAGGGTGAGCGTATTCTCTAAGTTCGCATATAAGAAAATGACCTTCGACTTATATGCGGCCACGCGCAACAGCGACGTGCACCACGTCGGCACCAACACCGAAGCCACCTACAATCTGACAGATGAAGCGGGAAAGGTATTCACGCTTGATCGCAATGAGACAACCGAGACAAGCCATTACAAGCGTAATGAGTATCCGGTGACTTTCCGCGCCACTTATGCTACAGATAAGGTTCAGATACGCAATCTGATCGGTTTTACCTATACCGGGATACCGGATTTCAGCTACTCGGGACGCCTTACCTATTCACCCTCCGATCAGCTGAAGGGCTACGAATTCGAGCGAAACAATCCTTCAAGGACTAATGCCCTCGCATATTCCGGTACTTATTTTTTCAGCCTGCCGAACGGTTTTTCGCTGGATTTCAGCCCCTCGGCATCCTATAGCCACATCAACGACCGCACGATCTACAGCGTTTCGGAGCGTCCCGAAATCTACCGCCATGCCCGTGAGGATGCCTCCAACTTCCGGCTCAATCTATATTTGCGTAAAAAAATCGGAACAAAACACTCTTTTATGATTGGAGGAAACGGTGGAGATATCATAAACCGGCTTGAATATCTCGGTGCAGACGGCTACCGGGATAAGTTCAACAATCCCTTTGGCGTGGGGATGTTGGGGTATAATTACATTACAAGAAAATTCTCCCTGAGCATCGATGGTGGCATAGTGGTGGAAAAGTCCGATATCAACGGGCAAAAACACACCGATCCTTACCCGTTCACCCACATAAACTTGAAATATGCCCTGAGCCGCAAGAGCTCATTTTCAATGTACTTTCAGTATGCCACAAACTCGCCCGGTATTTCCGAGAAATCGCCCGACATACTCCAGGAAAACGAGGTGCTGTACATATCCGGTAATCCTATGCTTGAAAGCAGCCGCCACACCACGGTTACTCTAAATTACAGTTGGCTACCCTCCAACCGGTTCGGGATGAATCTCTTCGGAATATTTTACGGGCTCTACGACCGGATGATGACCGTATATTCACCTTACAAGGATGGAGCGGCGGTGATACGCTCTTACCGGAACAACGGTGATTTCCTTAACGGACGGATCGGCGTCTCAGCCAATTATAAGCTACTCGACGGGAATCTGCAGCTTTATGGTAATGTGCAGCAGAACTTCTATAAATCGACAGGCATCTTCAACTATAGCTGCAATCCTATGAATCTATTGGCCGAAGCAACATACTATCTGAATAACCTCTACTTCATGGGGGCTTATGAGGGCTCGACCAAAACAATGGGTAAATCCGCGCCGGTAATTTCCCAAACCCGCGATAGCTACCGGATCGCGGCAGGGTGGTCAAATTCTGACTGGAACATCCGCCTCACGGCCTACAACTTCTTCAACAAGGGTTGGGCGGCCAACGAGTACACAACCATTTCATCATGTTATACGTCGGTAAGAACTGCTATCGGATCAACTTATCATCCGCGTATCAACCTTAGCGCCACCTACACCTTTGGGTACGGCAAGAAGGTGCAGCGGCGAAATGAGGTCGGACAGCAGGAGGGTGCTTCTTCGGCTATTCTGAAATAGTCCGACAAGTGCTTGATTGTAAGAGGGTGTCGGCTACCGACACCCTCTCTCTGTCTTGTGTGGCTCAGATGATTCCGATTGAGTTGAGGAATATCAGGGCTATGGCGATAGGGCAAACCCAACGGAGAAGGAATACCAAGAGTCCCATCAGGCAGAAGGATGTCGCCCCATTGCAGGTCATCTCTGATTTAAGCACCTTTCGGTCGAGCTTCCAGCCTACGAAGATCGAGATGATCATTCCGCCGAGGGGAAGCATGACATTGCTGGTGACATTGTCGAAGAAGTTGAAGATTGTCAGCCCGAATATCTTGATTCCGTCAAGACATCCGAACGACAGGGCGCAGAGAACTCCGAACACCGCCGCGATGGAGGTGTTTAGTACCACGGCTGAGCGACGCTTGATCTTCAGCTCCTCAATAAAGAATGCTATCGATATCTCGCTCATGGAAATTGTGGAGGTGAGCGATGCAAGGAAAAGGAGAAAGAAAAACAGGGTGGACCACACTACTCCGCCGGGCAGATTGTGGAATATCGATGGGAGAACCTCAAACACGAGCGTAGGGCCCGCGGCAGGCGACATACCGAAAGTGAACACCGCCGGGAAGATGATCACGCCGGCGAGGATGGCAACGAGGGTGTCGAGCGATGCGGTGAGCAGAGCCGAGCGTCCCAGACGGGTTGAATTGGAGAAATAGCTTGCGTAGGTAAGCATGGTGCCGAGACCGAGGCTGAGCGAGAAGAATGCCTGACCGAGGGCACCGAGCATAGTAGAGGGGGTCAAGGCATTGAAATCTGGCTTGAAAAGAAACTTCAGACCCTCGGCTGCTCCGTCGAGTGTGAGCGAGTTGACGCAGAAGATGAGAAGAAGCAGAAATAGCATGGGCATCAGGATATTGGAGAATTTCTCTATGCCCTTGGCCACACCTCGCATGAGGATGGCAAAATTGATGAGCAGAAAGATGAGGGTCCAGAGGGCCGGACGCCAATTGCCGGTAACAAAAGTGTCGAAATGATCGTGGTAGCCGCCGACATCACTGAAATCAAGCGCGCCTATTGCGCTCTGAACGGTATATTCGACTGTCCACCCTGCAACGACGGAATAAAAACTGAGAATCATGAGCGAAGCCACCACGCCCATATAGCCTGTAAACTGCCACACTCTCTGAGAGGCATGAAGACGGAATGCTCCCGTAATATTTGCCCGCGAGCTGCGTCCCATGATAAATTCGGCACATATCACCGGGACACCGAGCAGGAATATAAAGGCAATGTAGCAGAGCATGAATGCTCCGCCACCATGGGTGCCCGCCTCATAGGGGAAGCGCCAGATGTTGCCCAGTCCGATGGCCGAACCGACGGTTGTAGCTATAGCTCCGAGCCGTGTGGTGAATACGGCTCTGTCTTTTTTTGTCTCTGTCATGGGTGAAGATGAATTTTTCTCGGTGGTTACATATCGGGACGCTCGTCGAGAGGGCTCCGGCGATTGGGTGAATTAGCGGCCTTAGGCTTCCTGCTCGCTTTTCGCGACGAGGAGGCTCCGCGCGTGGTCTTATGGTGTTGTCGTTTCCCCGAAAGCGAAGCATCGATACGAGCAGCGCTGTCTACCTCGGCAACCAAAGCCTGATCGACTACGGAAGCTGCCGGAGAAGCCGGGCTGCTCCCACGCCAGACTGCTATAACAGTCACAGCGACAACGAGGAGGATTGCCAGAGCGATGAGTCCCCGCCGCTCCATCGCTGTCGACGGGCTGCCTCCGCGATCGACACCTGCGCTCATAAGAAGCGGCTCAGAAGAATGATTGCGGTAAGGACAGGTGCTATGAAGCGCAGGATGAACAGGATAGCCCCGTGGGTGCGCGATCGCATCGTGCCCCGGTTGGTCACTTCGGTAAGGAGCAGCTTACCGGGCGCAAACCATCCCACATAGACACATGTGAGCATCGCAACGACAGGCAGAAGAATATTGGTGGCTACATCATCGAACAGATCAAACACAGGATGGCCGGCTATCGTCATTCCCGCCGATGGATTCTGCGACAAGGCGCAGACCGACGACAATCCGAAGATCGGAATGAGGACAACCATGGTGGCCGTCAGGCGTGATGTGCGGAACCGGTCGGTGACGAAAGCCACCGACACTTCGGCTATCGAGATCGTGCTGGTAAGAGCGGCAACGAAGAGAAGCAGGAAAAAGAGGACCGACCATACCTGGGTTGCCGGCATGCGGGCAAACACCTCAGGAAGAGTGACAAACACGAGGGTCGACCCCTGCAGGCTCTCGCCGGTGAGCGAGAAAGATGTCACGGCAGGAAAGATTACGAATCCCACGAGGACAGCCACCATAAGGTCAAGCATCGACACCGTCACAGCCGTGCGGGTGAGCTTGGTCGATTTGGGGAAATAGCTGGCGTAGGTGATCAGGATGCCCATTCCGAGACTCAGCGAGAAGAAGGCCTGACCGAGAGCATTAAGCACTGTTGATGAGTTGACCTTGGAGAAATCGGGACGGAGAAAGAACTCCAGACCGGCAGCGGCGCCAGGCAATGTGAGCCCTACTCCGCAAAGCACCAGCAGGATCACGAACAGTAGCGGCATCATGATGTTGCTCAACCGCTCTATCCCTTTCTGGACGCCCAGAATCAGGATAATGATGTTGAGCACGATAACGACATAGGTGGCAATGAGCGGATTCCACGTCGAGCCAATCATATCCTGCATCCGGGCGGTGAATATGGCCGAATTGGATGAGACGGTAGAGATACCGTCGTAGAGATGGCCGCTCAACGATGCGACAAGATACTCAAGCGTCCATCCGGCAACAACCATATAGAAACTCAGGATCATGTAGCTCGCTATGATTGCCAGGCCTCCAACAGCCCACCACGGGCGTGCGGCTCCAAGATTCTTGAAACTGCCCACGGCATCACTGCGGCCCGCACGTCCGAGAGCAAATTCAGATACCATCACCGGTACACCGAGTATGAAAACACACGCTATGTAGATAATCAGGAAAGCCGCACCGCCGTTGGCCTGCGTCTCTGCCGGAAAGCGCCATATATTTCCCAGTCCTACAGCCGAGCCGACGGTAGCGGCTATCAGACCTATTTTTGACGCAAACTGTGCTTTTTTTGCCATTGATTTTTATTTCAGAATGTAAGCAGCCGAACGCCGGCAGCGATAAAACGTTGCAAAATTACACAATATAAT
>CAYWWE010000017.1:10153-30490 GCA_964461785.1 uncultured Bacteroides sp. | reverse complement strand
GCCCCTGCTCTCTTTGTCTGTGAAAATGTCTGTGATGTTTTCGGATGCAAAGGTAGGCTTCTTTGCAACGATATGCAACATTAAGCAACAATTTTAACAAATTTTTAATTATGACCCTTCAGACGCCGAGGCAACGATTAGACATATACCTCAAGAGCAAAAATCTGAGCATAAGCGAGTTCGCAGATCAATGCGGATTCAACAAGAGCGTTGCATCACGCATAAAAGAAACAACATCTCGTGCAACGCTTAAGGGCATTAGCGACAACAGCGACCTCAACATCGACTGGCTTCTTACCGGCAAAGGCAAGATGCTTGTTGAAGAAGACGCCGCCCCGGAACCCGAGATCAGCTACACCGAAGGCGTCCCTTACTATGATGTCGACTTTCAGCTCGGCTTCGAGGAGCTGACCCATCCCGGCGCCCCCAATCCCGAATATCTTATCCGGATGCCGGGCTATGAGAGCGCCACCATGTGGTGCAACGCCTCCGGCCACTCCATGGAGCCCGAGATCAGCAACGGCGACATCATCGCCCTAAAGCGAGTCGAAGACTTCTCATTCCTCCCCTTTGGCGATGTCTACGGCTTCATCACCCGCAACGGTATGCGCACCATCAAGCGACTCGGCCGCAGCTCGCGCGACGGCTACTACCGCCTCATCCCCACAAACAAAGACTATGACGAGCAAGACATCCCCATCGCCCAGATCGCCCTCGTCTATCGCGTCATGGGCGCCATGAAACCCTTCTAACTCAACCTCTATTTATGGGAAAACTTAGCACTAGAGCAAAAAATCTGTTTGAATCGATCAAGCATATCGACCGGGACGGATCTGAATACTGGACGGCCAGGGAGCTTTCAAAGGCTCTCGGTTACGCAGAATACCGCAATTTCCTGCCTGCTGCTCGTAAGGCATGGACCGCCTGCTATAATGCGGGGTTTATCCCATTAGACCATTTCGTTACATTCCACGAAATGGTTACCATAGGGTCGGGAGCTGAGCGTCAGGTAGATAACATCAAGATGACCCGCTATGCGTGTTATCTGACCGTGCAGAACGCCGATTCAAGCAAAACGATTGTGGCTCAGGCTCAAACATACTTTGCAATCCAAGTCCGCAGAGCCGAAGTCCACCTTGATTCGCCCTTCACCGATGAGGATGAGAAAAGATTGATGCTCAGAAGCGAGATGAAGAAACACAATCAACGGCTTGCAAGTGCAGCCAAAGACGCGGGCGTAAAAACCAACAAGGATTACGGAATCTTCCAGAATGCCGGTTACAAAGGCTTATACGGAGGGCTTGACCGGAATGACATACATCAGCGAAAAGGATTGTCGCAAAATCAGGAGATTCTCGATCACATGGGCAGCACTGAGCTCGCGGCCAATCTTTTCCGGGCTACTCAGACAGAAGAGAAGTTAAAGCGAGATAGGATACAGGGTAAGGAAGAAGCCAACAGGACACATTACGAAGTAGGCCAAAAAGTAAGGGATACAATCAGAGAGATCGGCGGTACTATGCCTGAGAATCTGCCGACTACTGACAGCGTGAAGAAACTTGAAAGCCGAAAAAAACGGCTCGATAGCAAATCGAAATGACATCCCCGTCGCCCAGATCGCCCTCGTCTACCGCGTCATGGGCGCCATGAAACCCTTCTAACCCCGCCATCAAAACATCAGCGTCCATTAAAAAAAATGATGAAAAGATAAAAACTTTTGTTAAATTCTTGGCGTTTTCATCTAGAGGCATTAACTTTGCCACCGTAAATAGTGCCAGCATCTGCACAAGCAGCAGACTTGCACTTTAAAACGGAAGATTGAGAACGTCATCAGGCGTTCTCTTTTTTTTATGTCGATCATAGTCAAGACAGCCACAACATTCTCCGAACAGATCTGCCTGCTCCGAGAGCGAGGCATGATAGTAAAAGATACGGCGAAAGCTATAGAAGTGCTTAGTGACATAGGTTACTACCGTCTTGGCTTCTATTGGTTCCCATTCGAGAAAGGCTATCCCAGCAGACATGAGCGAGACCATCAGTTTCGTGCAGGCACTACCTTTGAAAATGCCGTGACTCTTTATTACTTCGACCACGATCTCCGCAATATACTCACACCATTTCTCCATAGAATAGAGATACATCTTCGCACAACGCTAATCTATATAGTCTCGAATCATTACCGGAACAATCCCACATGGTTCGCCGACAACAGGATCGTCGAGGTAGGCTTCCTTGATAAACTTCCCTCTTTATACAGCGACATCCGAAAAAACGAAGCGATCAGATTTCACCACAGCAAGCATAAGAACGACATCTATGCCCCCGCTTGGAAAACTCTTGAATACATGACCCTCGGGAACATACTTTTCTTGATTGATCATCTTAAAAACCCCAACCTCCGGGCACAGATCGCCTCCACGATGGGGATAGCCAACCCGAAGGTATTTGCGTCACAGATGCAGACATTGCGAGTGCTCCGTAATATATGTGCTCACGGCCATAACCTTTTTGACCTGCATTTGGCCAGGTCTATAAAACCCGGTCCCATCAAAGGTCTGGCCCCGGAACATCGAAGCACCCTGTCCGGCGCTCTCGAAGTTGTTTCTTTCTTACTCGGCAATATTTCCACAAACAGGCGCGAGGATTTCATCAATCGCGTAAACAGTCTTATCAATCATGCCATGAAGCAACCGATCGCGCCATACATCAGTCACATCGTTCCATTGAGAATGCCATGAGACCTTCTAATCCTCACCAACAAAGTATGGCTGTAGACCTTAAAGATTTTATAAAAGCGACTCTCTTAGATGTTGTCACGGAATCAAAGAGAGCCAACAGGAAGCACCATCAGGAGCAATCATAGCTCCTACCGTGTCTGTCATCCCCGAAAGCGAGACCAAAGTATTTTGGGACGATAATCATGGCTACTCCATTGTATCTGACATAGAATTTGATGTTGCCATATCGGCCTCTTCCAATACTGTTGACAGCAAAGATCGCTCTATAGGAATACAGGTCATTGAATCCGTTTTAGGCGCCTCCAGTCAGAAGCGTAAAAGCGAATCCAATTCCTTTGAAAACATTTCGAGGATAAAATTCTCAGTGCCCGTTGTACTGCCTCCGCAAGTTCCTACTCCAGACAATCTGAAGTAAATTTAACGAACAAAAATGCGGACCTTTTGCTCTGAGTCACTTTTCTCTTCCCCGGAAGCAATCGTCTGCTCGGATCGAAAATGTTTCGTAAGTTGGCGAGCCAAAGCCGTCAACGATATTACAAATACTATAACTGCTATACCTACAATCCAGTATAATACCTCAAGAGAGCTACCGATAGAAATCTCGATCATAATAATTCCATTTTCCCCGGCACGGGAGATTATATAACAAACCTGTGTTGGTGCCGCGACACGATACAAAGGTAATAAAAAATATACCAACTCCAACCAACTCCAACCAACTCCAACCAAGTGCCCCCCAAAAAATGACAAACGCTATATCCCTCCCCTAAAACGAAAGATATGCAAGGTAAGCCAATCAAGCAGCCTCAGAACGAAGTCGAGGCTCTTACCCCCGAGGAGTTGGAGGCCGTCGAAAAAGGCCTCCGCGACGGAACAATCAAGATCGTGCCGATCGACCACACGGACGACAGCGATACCACCTCCACCACTCCTGATCCAGACCGTGGGAGTCGCTGAAACTTTTTGCAACCTTGTTAGCATCGATACTCTTTTTTGCTATCTTTGCACATCAGAACAAAGCCAGAGAAAACTTGCTTCACGATCCCGAAATAGCCCCCTTATCAGGTATAACTTCTTAAATGAGCCCCAAGATAATGAAAATTATATTCAACGGTAATACTGGCCAGATCGATGCCAACACTCTGATTGCGGCCTTAGGCCATTACCAGTTTATAATGGAAGCCGCCAACAAAGAGATTGGCGGTGGCAAGACCGTGCAGCTCAAAGTCAACGCAATCGAAAAGGGTTCGTTTGTAGTGGATGTCGAGGTTGTGGAGAGCCTTCTGAAAAGTCTGTTCTCTGGATCAACCGTAGGCTATGTTTCGAGCATCGTCACTATAGTCGGCGGCGTCTACGCTGCCTACCGTAAGCTCAAGGGACGGCCAGCCCGTACTGAGCAGCAAAAGGATGCAATCAGTATCGAGGGTCATGACAATGTCGTGGTCAATCAGTCGATAATTAATATATACAATCAGATTCCCGTCAGGGAGGCAATCAGCAAGACCATTGAGGCAGCCGAAAAGGATGAAAATGTGGAAGGCCTTACCATTGAGGGCGACGGAAATACGACTCGGTTCCACCGCGACGAATTTCCCGAGCTTATCCATAAAGATTTTGACGCGGCCGATATGCTCCCGCCTGACCGGGTTATTGAGGAAAGAGCATATCTCTATATCGTCTCAATGAGTTTTGAGAGCGGCTATCAGTGGCAGTTTATGTATAACGGCTTCCGCATACCTATCAGGGTTAAAGAAGGCCCGTTGATGGGACTCATTGACAAGGGCGAGCGTTTCGGTAAAGGCGATATGCTCGAAGTGACGCTTGAAATCACACAACGCTACAACCCGGCCATACGAACCTATGAGAATGTCCGGTTCAAGATCAAAGAGTTCCATCGCCACATCCCGGTAAGCGAAAACCCGACCTTATTTGACTGATGCCTTTGCGATCTTATCAGGCTTTCTCGGCAACATCTCTAAGCAGGTCGAAGCCGCGGTCAACCTCTGGCTGTAGCACCTTGGCATAGATCTGCGTCGTCTCGATGCGCGAATGGGCGAGCATCTTGCTCACGATCTCTATAGGCACACCATTGTTTAGAGCCCATGTAGCGAAAGTGTGGCGGCCCATGTGCATCGTGAGCGGCGTCTTTATCCCGGCAGCCGCGCCTATCCCTTTTAGATAAACATTCGCCTTCTGATTGCTCAGCCGATTCATGTTCCAGCCGTATTGTTGCAGGATGTTGAGCGCCTGAGGCAGGATGGTCAGGCGGTATCGGGCCCCGGTCTTATTGCGCTTGTCAATAAGGAGCACCCGGTCCCCATCGGTCACAAAGTCTTTTTGCCTGACCTTGATCATGTCGCCATACGCCAGCCCAGTGTAGCAGGCGAGCAGGAACATATCCCGGGCAATTGCAACACCCGTTCCAGGCTCAAGCTCAAGCGCCGCAATGCGGTCACGCTCCTCCTCCGTCACATATTTTATCGACTCTCCTTGCTTCCCTTTGTGTACCTTGAATTTGTCGTATGGGTTAGCCGAGATCAGACCCATCAGCACCGCCTTTGCCAGATACACCCGGAGTCGTTTGTGATAGTCATAGATGGTGCTCTGATTTGTCAAGCCTCTCACATTGCGCAACCGTGCGTCCCAAAGGGCCAGTACCCGCGGAGTGAAATCGCGCCAGCGCATAAACAGCCCGCTTGCCTCCAGTTCCGACAGCAGACACTCGTGATGCTTGCGTGTGCTGTCAGCCATCTGTCGGTCGGCCACCTCATTTCTTAGCCAATCCAGAGGCGACATCACCGAAGCCCGGCGAGGGGCCACGCTCCTTGCATCGTCCTCCCCTCTTATCGCCGCCTGCCTTATCATTTCACTTTTGTCCTCGATCATAGCGTTGAGGATGGCAGCCTCAGGATGACGCACCACCCTGCCTGCCGACCACTGATAGTCGAGCACCCGCACCCCGGTCGCGATCCTGCACCGTGAGCCTCCGCAAGTGAGTTCTACCTCAACCGCCCCGGGCTGAGTACGGGTCGCCACCTTCCTGCGGTCAAAAATCACCCTGATCTTGACGTTGCCGTCTCCGGCCTTTATCTTACTGTCCTGCATAGCGTTGCGAGCGTTGTTTGGTACAAATTTCCGTTACTGTTGCAAAAGTACCAAAATCGCGAAAAACGTACAACAAAAATGTACCAAAACGCTCGAAAAACACGCAAAAATGGAGCTTTTTGGTACATTGCGCACGGCCAATTGGTACGTCGTAATCACCTAAAGATCAAGAGGTTAGGCTTCCGCCTAACCTCTCAAATCAGTGACTCCGTGGGGAGTCGAACCCCAATCGTTGGAACCGGAATCCAATATTCTATCCATTGAACTACGGAGCCGATGCCTGATATGGCTTCACATTGACCGTGAGCCTTTGTCTGTGCAAAAGTAGTAAAGATTTCTGTGCTGTGCAAACATTGTTGCTTATTCTCCGGTAATAAATCCACAGATCGGTGGATTATGATCGTGGATAGCCGGGCGATGGTTGCATATTTCATATTCTTTATCTATTTTTGTCATTCATAACGAGGAATCTCAAAATTACGAATCAATGGATGTAAGGATAGAGCAATCGTGGCGCGAAGCACTCCGCGACGAGTGGAATGCCCCCTATTTCTGCCAACTCGCTGAATGGGTACGCTCAAGATATGCTACCGGACAGGTCTTCCCGCCTGCCCGCCAGATTTTTGCAGCATTTGACGCTTGCCCCTTTGACGAAGTCAAGGTTGTGATTCTGGGTCAAGATCCCTATCATGACGTAGGACAGGCCAACGGCCTATGTTTTTCGGTTGCTCCGGGTGTTCCCCTCCCCCCCTCGCTTGTCAATATTTTCAAGGAGGTATCGGCGGATACGGGCGCGCCTGCTCCGGCCGACGGTAATCTTGACCGATGGGCCCGTCAGGGTGTTCTCCTGCTCAATGCCACTCTCACGGTTGATGCTCACAAAGCGGGCTCACATCAAGGGCACGGCTGGGAGCAGCTCACCGATGCCGCTGTAAGGGCTCTTTCAGAGCATCGCGATGGTCTCGTGTTTCTGCTCTGGGGATCATACGCCGCAAAGAAGGGTAGCTTTATCGACCGTAGCCGGCATCTTGTCCTGTCGTCGGCCCATCCGTCACCGTTGAGCGCCTACCGCGGATTCTTCGGCAACCATCACTTCTCGCGTGCCAACGATTATCTAAAGTCGCAGGGCAAGACTCCTATTGTATGGTAAGAACTGCATCACGGCTTGCCTGCTGTCTGATCGCATTGATAGCTCTATTTCCGGCGATAATCTTTGCAGCCGCACGTCCCGGCCTTGAGCTAAGATCTCTAACCGCATATCCTGAAAACGACCGATATGGCGCCCCGGTGATACAGCTCAATGGCGACGACCCGCTTGTGGTTAGTTTCGACCTGCTCGAACCTGAGCGGTGCTACCTCAGGTTTTCGCTCACACACTGCGATGCATCATGGAAGCCCGACGCGCTCCAGCCGATTGAATATGTGGCCGGTTTTAACGAGGGCACTGTCGATGACTTCGCTTACTCGCAGGGCACCCTGATCCCATACGTCAACTATCGCTTTAAGATTCCAGGGAGTGGGGTGAGTCCGACCGTCAGCGGCAATTACATCCTTAGTATCTATGAAGAGGGAGCGCCCGACGATCCGCTTGCAACCTTCCCTTTCATGATCACGGAAGATCTTGCAAAAATCGGATCCAGTGTGTCAGGACGCACAGACTTCGACTACAATAATTCGATGCAGCAACTTGAAGTGGAAGTGGATTTCGGAGCCGCTGATATCCGCGACCCATGGAATGAGCTGAAAGTGATTGTCACACCGAATTTCAGACATGAGGCGAGCCAGAAGGTCGACAGACCTATGCGCGTAAACGGCTCAAAAGCCATCTTCGCCCATAATCCGGGCCTTACTTTTAAGGCTGGGAAAGAGTTCAGGCGTTTCGAGACCGTTTCGACCAGCCGATATCTTCCTATGGGAGTGGAATGGATTGCATTTGACGATCCCTGGTATCATTTCCGCCTCTATACAGATACTCCTCAGGCCGGCAATGACTACCGCTATGATCAGACACAGTTCGGGCGGTTCACGATTAATGCCGATGACACGGACGATCCTGATACTCAGGGGGAATATGTGAAGGTACACTTCGCGCTCGACATCCCCGAACAACCCGAGGCCAGAATCGTGATCGCGGGCGAACTGACTGGAAACCGCACGGATGCAGCCTCGCCGGGAATCATGACCTTCAACCGCACTACAAACCAATACGAGGCAACCCTGACGCTCAAACAGGGATCCTACAATTATCAATATCTGCTTGTGCCCGACAACGGCCGAGCTCTGACCGCTCCCATCGAGGGAGATGACTACCGCACGGCCAACCGCTATGACATAGCGGTATATTATCGCGGCCCGACCGACCGCTACGACCGGCTCATCGGCTTCTCAACCATCTATTCGGGAATATGAACAATAACGACAACGACGAAGAAATTTTTATGCTTCAGATACAGGACACACTGGTAAGCCTTGACCTTGCCGAAGAATTTTTTTGCTGCGACCTCGACGCCTGTCTCGGCGCATGTTGCATCGAAGGAGATGCCGGCGCTCCGGTGACTCCGGAGGAGGTGGCCAAGATCGAAGACGCACTCCCGGCTATAAGCGACGATATGCTCCCGAGAGCCAAAGAGGCCGTTGAAAAAGAGGGAGTTGCTTATATCGACGAGGAAGGCGATCTCGTTACTACGATCATTGACGGCAAAAACTGCGCTTTCTCATGCTACGCCGAAGGGGGCAAGTGCCTTTGCGCCATCGACAAGGCATTTCGCGAAGGGAGATGCAACTGGCGAAAACCGATCTCATGCTATCTCTATCCGCTGCGTCTCACGGAATATCCTACTTTCACCGCAGTGAATTATCACCGTTGGAAAATCTGCAAACCGGCAGTGGCCAACGGGCGGCGACTCGGAATAAGGCTCTACCAGGCAATGCGCGATCCTCTCATCCAACGCTTCGGCAAGGAGTGGTATGACGAATTATGCGAGGCCTGCGAAGCGTGGCTTGAACAAAACAAATAATCATCCGCCTCTCCACTGTCCCATCACTATGCGCCACCGGTTTCTTACATCATCTTTGCTTGTATGCTCCGTCCTTTCAGCTCAGGCCTATGATACCCCTACTATGGGATGGAGTTCATGGAACACATACCGAACCGAGATCTCCGACTCCCTTATAAAACGTCAGGCCGACGCTCTTGTTGAGCTCGGTCTCGATTCAGTCGGATTCAGATATGTCAATATCGACGACGGATATTTCGGAGGTAGGGACGAAGAAAGCGGGCAGTTGCTGTTTCACCCCGTCAGATTTCCAGGCGGTATGAAACCTGTTGTTGATCATATCCACTCTCTCGGCCTGAAAGCCGGAATCTACAGCGATGCCGGAGCAAATACCTGCGGCAACTTCTATGACAACGACAGCATAGCACAGGGTGTCGGCTTGCTCGGCCATGAGGAACAGGATTGCCAATTGTTTTTCAAGGATCTCGGTTTCGATTTTATAAAAGTTGATTTTTGCGGAGCCGACGGCCGGCAGAGCCATCAGCTCTACAACTTCGAACCGCGCGAACGCTATCAGACGATCCACAAAGCGATCGAGGCCACCGGGCGCGACGACGTCAGGCTCAACGTGTGCCGATGGAATTATCCGGGGACATGGGTAAGTGATATCGCTGCTTCGTGGCGTACGACCCACGACATCGCTCCACACTGGCAATCCGTGCGGAATATCATTGCCGAAAACCTCTATCTTTCTCCTTATTCCGGAGGAGGCCATTTCAACGACATGGATATGCTTGAAGTGGGCCGAGGCATGACTATTGAGGAGGATCAGACTCATTTTGCCATCTGGTGCATAATGTCCTCACCCCTTCTTATCGGGTGTGATCTGACCACACTTACACCCGCAACCCTCAGTTTGCTCAAAAACACCGAGTTGATAGCATTAAATCAGGATCCCCTCGCACAGCAGGCTTATGTGGCAAAAACTGATAACGGGACATACGTCCTTGTAAAGGATATCATCGATGCCGGTGGAAAGAAACGGGCAGTTGCGCTTTACAATCCTACCGACACAGCTCGGATCATTTCTATCTCTCCGTCGGAGATTGAACTGGGCGGAAAGATAAACGTCCGCAACATCCTGTCACGACAGCCGTGGCAACTTAACGAAGGGATGTTGAAAGAGGAAGTCCCTGCACATGGGACACGCGTCTTCACCCTCGAAGGAACTACCCGTCTTCCACGCACCCGCTATGAAGCTGAGAACGCCTATCTCAGCAGTTATCAGGAGATCTATGATCCGACAGCCACAGGGACAGCCTTCTATCTTTCAGATGATGAGGCATCGGGAGGAATGGTTGTGGCAAATGTAGGTCACACGCCATCAAACGATCTCCAGTGGCGAAATGTCTCCGTGCCCCGCGATGGCGAGTACATGATTAATGTAGTAGTAAAAAGCGGCGCACCCGGCGAGCTGCTGATCTTCGCAAACAATTCACCGGGTGTAAGACTCAGTCATTCCGGTAGCGGTTTTGAGTCGCTCGAAACAACTCTGGCGCTGAAAAAGGGTAACAATACGGTAAGAATCACCTCGGCAGAGGGCGCACCATATATCGACTACATGACAATCAACCTTTGACTGCAAGACTCTCGCTCACCGAGGGCACACGGCGGAAGCGGCGGCTACCGATCCATGCAAACAGTATCGACATCAACGGGCTCATGATATTGAAAATGCAACAAGGCGCATAAGCCAGCGTTGCAACACCGAGCACAGTTGACTGGGTCATGCCGCAGGAATTCCACGGAATAAGCACCGATGTGACCGACACGGAATCTTCAAGCGTCCGGCTTAACAGTTCGGGTCGGAAGCCGGCCCGATTATATGCCGCCTTATAAATATTCCCACCGATAACGAGCGATATATACTGGTCGCCGGTACAACTGTTGAGAAAGAGGCCGCTGCAGACAGTGGCGCCGACAAGCGATGACCGGCGACGGAGCCGGCTTGTCAAAGACTGCGTGATAACCTTGAGCATACCGGAACCGATCATGACTCCGCCAAACATCATGGCTGAGAGCACAAGATAAACAGTCGGGATCATGCCAAGCATACCGGAGGTTGAAGCAAGATCATCAAGAGCCTTGTTTCCTGAAGTAAGATCGGTAGAGGCAATGAGAGCGTGAAGAGTAGCCTTAACGCTGCTCACTGCTCCCCCATCTGTGATCATTGAGATGATGCCCGGCTGGAATATCCATATAGATAACAACCCTGTCAGAGTACCTACGGCAAGGATAAGAAGCGTATTGAGCCGCAAGGCGATCATAATGCATGTAATCAACGGCACGATCCACAACCAGGGTGAAAGGTTGAAGACCGAACGAAGCGCTTCCGGCATATCGCTTGAAGCTGCACTGCCTTCGGTGCTTCCGTTGATTCCGACAATCAGAAACACAATCAAAGCAATGGCTATTGCCGGAGTAGTCGTGATCATCATGTAGCGTATGTGGCTGAACAGATCAACATTGACAGTAGAGGAAGCCAACACGGTAGTATCGCTTAGGGGTGAGATCTTATCCCCGAAATAGGCACCTGAAATTATTGCGCCGGCCACCCATGCCGGAGCAAAGCCAAGGATAGTGCCTATACCCATAAAAGCTACACCGATAGTGGCGATAGTGGTCCAGGAGGATCCCGTCACTACAGAGACCAGTGCACTGATTGCACACACCGCAGGAAGGAACAGCTGTGGATGGAGGAGTTTCAGACCGCTGTCAATCATCAACGGCACTGTTCCCGACAGCATCCAGGTTGTGGAGAGTGTGCCAATAAGCAGAAGGATAGGGACAGCCGGGAGGATCTGCCTCGCACTTTTTACGAGACCTATCCACATCAGCTTCCATGGTCTTGATGTCGTCAGACGAGTTAGAACGAGTCCTGTCAGTGCGGACAGGCACAGGAAGAGCGGCGAGAGGGAAAGAATGCTGTCGGAGCCTTTTATCACGACAGTAGCGACAAGACAGATGAGAAGCAGAAGCACCGGCACCAGTGACACGAACGTAGAGGGACGCACACGAGAAGCCGGAGATAAAGTAGATTGATTATCTACCGGTGGTATCTTCATTTCAGACAATAAGGTTGTTTATGCGTATAGTTTCAACGCAAAGTTAGTCATTTTGTCGCATATCGCCAAGGGTTTAACCCCTTTTAGCATATAGTCGGGAATATGGCCTACTCCTCTTCAGGAGCGATATAGCCTTCCTTGCGCAGAAGAGCAAGAGCCTTCTTTTTGTCGCTTTCGAGAGCATTGCGGAGCTTCTCTACCGATGCAAACTTCTTTTCCTCCCTTATAAAGGATATGAAATCTATCTCGATAGTGGAGCCGTAGAGGTAGCCTGCATAGTTGATTATGTGAGCTTCGATCGTAACGGGAGCAGCCTCCGGATCTTCTTCAACCGTCGGGCGCCGCCCGATATTGACCACCGCAGGACGTCGCACCCCATCGGGTGTCACTACAATCGCAGCATAGACACCCAGGACAGGCAACGCCGCGTTGGCAGGCTCGGGAGCGACATTGGCCGTTGGGAATCCGAGAGTGCGCCCGAGCCGACGCCCGTCAACAACTACTCCCTTTATCGAGTAATGCCGGCCAAGGGACTTATTTGCCTCTGCCAGACGGCCCTGCGCCAGATGTTCCCTGATGATGGAGGAACTGACGGGTGCTCCAAGCCCTTTGTATTCCGGAGCCTCAAGAATATCAATCCCGATCTCCTTACCGATAGCCTTATATTGCTCGATACCTTCCAGACGGTCGCGCCCGAATCTATTGTTGAAACCTACCACCAGAGCGTCGATGGCCCATCTGCGCTTAAGCATCTTGAGGAATTCCCGAGCAGTCATGTGGCGCATCTTGTCGTTGAAATCAAGTATTATGACATCGTCTACGCCGGCAGCCTCCAGCATACGCATCTTTTCGTCGGGCGACGAAAGCATCGGAGGCGCCGCATCGGGACGCACCACGGTGAGAGGATGGTTGCGGAATGTAACTGCAGCCGCCGCAAGCGAACGCTGTACGGCCTCAAGACGTAGGTAATCGATTAGGAACTTGTGGCCGCGATGAACCCCGTCATACATTCCTACGGCAGCTATCCTTCTGCGCTTATTATTTCCGCGTGTCAGTATCATTTTTCCAAGCGCTCCTCCAGCAGCGTCATAAATTCCTGTCCGGGCTTGACAAGAAGTGTCTGGAATCCCTCTTTGGCAGCCGCATCAAGATTGGTCTGCGAATCGTCAATAAACAGTGTCTCCTCGGGAATGATTTCACATTCGCGACTGGCTATCCTGAAAATCTCAGGCTCAGGTTTCATTACCTTACACTTGTAAGACCTGACTATGGAATCGAAATAAGCCTCCGGACCGCTTTCGCCCTGCTTACGAAACTCCTCGCTGATCTTGCCATCCCACATGATAGGATTGGTATTCGACAGCATACATATTTTATAACCTCTCCCGCGAAGCTGACGCAAAGCATCAAGGCGCTTTTCGGGAATACCGATCAGAAATGCCTCAAACGCCTTGTTAATTTCTTCGTCTGTCACATCGGGTCTGAGATATTTGCGCATCTCTGCCCTGAATTCATCCGGAGTCACGCTGCCGTTCTCGATTCCCATAAAGGGACCGCTCTGCACATATTCTCCAAGAAAATCCTCGGGATGAGCCATTCCGAGCTTCCTGAAAGCCTCAATACAGTCGGAGCGCCTGATGTCCATCACGACTCCTCCGAGATCAAATAATATATTTCGAATCATTATTTTTGGTTATCTCTAATTTCACTTTTTAAACAAGCGTTGATCATAGATTGATTAGTAGATCAATAAAAAAAGGAAGACCCGTCATCTCGACGCCTCTTCCTCTAAACCTTTATCTTAATCTAATACTATGAAAAACACACATTGCAAAGGTACATATTTTTTCAGAAATAAAAATCCCAGATACTGGAAAAATCGCTTATGTTATACTTATTTCACATCTCAGGGCAACAGATATGCCCACGCTTTGTTTAAGGAAGCGATTCGGAAAAATAAAAATTCGTATATTTGCAGATAAATACAGGCACCAAGACAGAGCTCAATAACATGAACGGCACCTCAGGACTAACTATCAGGAAAGCAACCCCACAGGATATCCCGACAATCAACCGGATATTTGATGATGCACGAAGCTATCAGCGTTCATCGGGTTTCATCCAATGGAAAGATGGATATCCCAATACCGAAACGATAGAGAGGGATATTGACGCCGATGCAGCTTATGTGGCTGAAATCTATGATGAACCCGCAGGATATTTCTTCATAGCCTACGACGATCCGGGCTATGACGGATTGGAAGGAATCTGGGATAATAACGGTCGGTTTGCCGTCGTTCACCGGCTCGCCATCTCAGGCAAGCACAGGGGGAAGGGCTTTGCCGGACACATTATAAGTCATGCCGAGAAGATTGCAGCCAGAGAGGGAGCCGAAAGCATGAGAGTGGATACCGGAGAGCCAAACTTCATAATGCAGAAAATCATGAGCGCTCTCGGTTATAGCCCAAAAGGATTGCTCGACTTTCCATGGGGCCCGCGACTGACCTACGAGAAACGACTGTCGCGCGACTAAAAATCGAGATAGAAATCGCGTGTCAGTGCAACATACTCCTTACTGAAAGGACTGTCAGGAGCAGCAAGACGTATGTCAATACGCTCAACCTCCCCCTGCCCTATCCCGACAGCTTCTTGCTTACGCATCATAGTCCATACACGCCTTATAGGCATACGGTCAGAGCGGGATGCTATATCTGTTCTTCCCACAACCTCCATCCTGTTCAGTTCTGCCGAGAGCATAATTGCGTCGTTTCTATCGAATGGAGCTATAAAAACAAGTCGGCCGCTTTTGCTCAATATTTCATTTGCCATTTTTATGAGTGAAAAAGGGCTCAGAGAACCGTCCTGGCGAGCAACTGCACGTCGCCTGTCGGGCGATGACGCACCATTCCCGGAGAAAAAAGGAGGATTGGACACTATGAGGTCAGGGCTGGGAAGGGAAGATATCAGGTCATTAATATCTCCTTCCACCACATCTATCCTATCGCACCAAGGAGAAGATGCAACATTCGCCCGACATTCCGCAGCCGAAACCATGTCAATCTCAATGGCAGATAGATGGGAGTGGGGAAAACGCTGAGCGAGCATCATGGCTATCAGACCCGTACCGGCTCCTACATCCCAGATTTCACCGGGAGAGCCGCACGAAGCCAAAGCTCCGACAATGACCCCATCGGTACCAACTTTCTGAGCACTCAATCCATTGGACACCGAAAATTGCTTAAACCGGAAAACCTTCCTTGAGCGCCCGTTAGAGTCTGACATTTTCAGCCGGCGAATAGATGAGTGTTACTGATCTGTTCCTGTCAAAGAGCTCGGACGCACAGTCGCGAAGACGATCGGCGGTAACAGCTCTATACTGCTCAACCCTTGAATTAATGTCCTCCGATTGCATTTCAGCCTGAGCTATCTCCTCGGCACAGGCAAGATAGCTCATCTGTGAGAAAGCCTGATAAGAAGCAAAACGTGCTGTGCACCTTTTAAGCTCGCTCTCGCCGGCTCTCTCTGTGGCAATCCTGTCGAGTTGCTCCCACAGAAGCTGCTCTGCACGGGAAATCGATTGTGGAGAATTATCGCGCAGATTAGCTGAAACAAGCAGAAGTCCCGGTTCATCACTTCCAAGAATGGAGGCGTCTGCAGCTGTGATAATATCTCCTTTCATCACAACGTCCTTGGTCAAACGTGCAGCCTGTCCGTTAGCGAGAATATCTGAGATTACATCGGCCTCTATATAGCCCTTCGATCCATGAGCCGCCATCGGGAAAGCCATCACTATCTTTGTGTACGGAACATTACCGGATACAATCTTCCGACGCGCCTCCGTGAGCGGTGGCTCAGGGAGATAACTTCGTTGTGAAATCTTTCGTGCCGGAATCGTGCCGAAATATTTCTCCGCCAGGCTGAAAGCACGCTCAGGATCAATATTTCCGGACACGGAAAGAACTGCGTTGGAGGGAGAATAATGCGTATCGAAGAAAGTCCTGACATCAATGTCGGACACCGAAGCAACATGATCCGGACTCAGCCCCAGAGTTGGATAGCGGTATGGATGAGTGGTATAAGCTAACGATCGAAGATGATGCATCAGGTCGCCATAGGGCAGATTAAGGCATGTCTGATTAAATTCCTCAATCACGACACTCCGCTGGATCTCGAGCACTTTCCCCGTTAGCCGAGGAGCCAACATCCTGTCACTTTCCACCCAGAATGCCGTTTCGACATTGACAGCAGGAACAACAGTGTAGAAGTTGGTGAAATCATTGGAGGTCCATGCATTATTGATTCCTCCCGCGTTTTCAACAGCTCCATCAAAATCAGGCACATTCTCCGAGCCACCAAACATCAAGTGCTCAAACAAATGAGCCATCCCGGTTAATTGAGGGTTCTCATCACGGGCTCCGACATTATAGAGAATATCAAGAGCCACCATGGCCGTATTACGGTCAGGGTGTACCACCACACGCAACCCGTTTGAAAGGGTTGCCCGGTAAAGTTCAAGCATTACTTCTCCTTAGAGGGGCCGATGACCTTCATTGAGATGATGCGGACATCATTGACTGGGCGGTCGCCTGCACCTGTCTCGACCTTCTGAATTGCATCGACAACGTCCATGCCCTCAAGCACCTCGCCATAAACGGTATATGCGCCGTCGAGATGAGGTGTGCCTCCAACCGTTGTATATGCTTCACGCTGCTCGGGTGTAAAGCCCACATTCTGCTCCTTGACCATAGCATCGCTCTTCTTGATCAGTTCCTCCTGAAGGGCACTGAGCCCGGCCTGATCGCGATTACGCCTCATAGCCATAATGGTGTCGCGATTTTCGCGGGCAAGCGAGTCAAATATATCTTTCTGACGGGTCATGCGCAGACGCTGCTCCATCTGGTCGAGCTGCTCCGGAGTGTACTTCTTGCCGGTAACAATATAAAACTGCGAACCGGATGATTTCTTATCCGGATTAACGGCATCGCCCTGACGCGCGGCAGCAAGAGCACCTCTTTTATGGAAGTGACGGGGGTAGACGAACTCAGCATCTATCTGATATGCCACGTCGCCGCCGCCAAGCTGTGTCCCTGCAGCTGCATTGCGTGAATCGGGATCTCCACCTTGAATCATGAAATCGTTGATTACGCGATGGAACAGCAAGCCATCATAAAAGCCCTCGGATGCCAGTTTCACAAAGTTCTCCATGTGGCGGGGAGTGTCGCCATAGAGAAGGAGTTTGACAGGTCCAAGTGTCGTTGTCATTTCTACAACAACATCTTCACGGGGTGTCTGGGTGGCAGACTGTGTATTGGTAACGGGGGTACTCATAGTCGTTGTTGGGATTGCAAAAGCAGCCGCAGGCATAAAAAGAGCCGCAACAGCAATAGATTTTAAAATATTGGTCATAGTTAAACGAACCGGAGAAGAGGATTTGTCAGATAACCGAACGGGCGATAACCCGCTTGTAAATGCGGCGGAAGTTATTATCCGCTGCCGCCAACTCAACAACATGATCGGCATAGTCTTTTCCCCAAAGCGAGGGCAAAAGGTCGCCAATGAACCTACGCTCGCGGTCCCTATCAATCGCTGCGGCAACAAGGCGGTCAATCTCGGCCTTAAAACTCTGACGATCAATAGCAGCAAGGTATCGGGCCGCACTGACCATAAACTGGCCGCTCAGATCAACTCTGATAATGTTATCAACGAGTTCAGGCATTATGTCTGCACAATCATCAATGTGATTGGCTATATATTCGTATGTAAGCAGTCCGTCGTTGTCTTTAGAAAGTTGCTTTTTTAGAGCTTCATCCATAAGAAAGTTGAATGCAGGAGGTTTGTATCAGACTGCAAATTTAACCACAAATTACTTAACTGTATACAATTTGACGCAAAAATTTCGTTCTATACCAAACTTACGTTAACTTTGTATCATTGTAATATTAGATTATATCCTAATATACGACTTATACTCTACGACAAAATATATGATCGAACGTCTCGTTATCATTGATTCAGCGGATCCCGCAAGTTTTTATGGTGTCAACAACTCCAATATGCAACTTATCCGCAACTTGTTTCCCAAGTTGAGAATTGCCGCCCGGGGTCAGGTTATCAAGGTTATTGGCGAAGAAAAAGAAACATCTGAATTCGAGCAGGCCATACACAGGATGGAGCAATACTGCATCCGTCATAATTCCCTGACTGAGGATGCAATAATTGAAGCCGCACGGGGAGAGGTCCCTCAAAACAAAAAAACGGGCGACGGAGTCATTATATTTGGAATCAACGGCAAACCAATATCTGCGCGCAATGCCAATCAGCAAAGAATGGTTGAGTCATTCAACCGGAATGATCTTACATTCGCATTGGGTCCCGCAGGCACAGGTAAGACATATATAGCTATAGCGCTGGCCGTAAAGGCTCTCAAGAACAAGGAAGCACGCCGAATCATCCTATCCCGACCGGCGGTCGAGGCCGGGGAGAAATTGGGCTTTCTTCCGGGTGATATGAAAGATAAGATCGATCCATATCTTCAACCTCTGTATGATGCATTGGAAGATATGATCCCTCAGGCAAAGCTGAAAGAGTATATGGAAACCGGTGTCATTCAGATCGCCCCTTTGGCATTCATGCGCGGACGCACTCTCAACGACGCAATAATCGTGCTCGACGAGGCTCAGAATACCACTACCCACCAGATAAAGATGTTCCTGACCCGACTTGGCATGAATGCCAAGATGATCGTCACCGGTGACGTTACACAGATAGATCTGCCACGCTCAACGGCTTCGGGCTTGATTCATGTATTGAAAGTCCTTAAGGGGGTGCCTGGCATCGGACGTATTGACTATGACCGCAAGGATATTGTGAGACACCCGCTCGTGCAGCGCATAGTGGATGCATACGACCGATATGACAACAATGCTGAAAAAGAAGGATCGGCAGAGGCTGTTGATGACGGAATAAGAGAGGCTCGTGAATAATGCTGTCTGTTATTACCGAGTCATTTCCCGGCGAAACATAAAAGTAGGATCGACCACCATTCCTCTACATCTCATCTCAAAATGAAGATGTGGACCTGTACTGTTGCCAGTGCTTCCTCCTAAGCCAATCCGGTCGCCGGCCTTAACTTTTGCGCCTGACGTCACAATGGGCCGTTGGAGATGCGCGTATCGGGTCTGCACTCCATCAGCATGGCTCACAATCACAAAATGGCCGTATCCATTCCGCTCATACCCTATCCGTTCCACAGTTCCGTCCAGAGCAACGCACACACTGTCGCCTTGATGGAGGGCTATGTCAATTCCTCGATGCATCTTTCCCCCATCACTGCGCAGACCGAAAGGAGATGTGATCATGCCTATCGCAGGATCTCGGAATTGCTTACTGACATATTTCGGTAATGTGTCAGTATATATTACCGTCTGTACAACATCAACCCTCGCATCTCCCCAATAGCCCGAGGCATAATAGTCGACATCCTCATATACAGACGATACATATTCCAAAGCCCCTAAAGCAACCTCTGATTTGTCTTGTACAATGGAGTCCGGTGCAGTAGCTTTATCTGACTCCCCGATCATTCTGACTATATTGATTATCGAATCAACCCTTGACAAGGTATCCTTTTTCTCCTTCAATAAAGTTTTGACAGGAGACCCCGCAACTGCCGGGACTCCTGTCAAAAAAAGAGATAGAAATAAAATTAATTTGAACAGTCTCATTAGGCTCCTGCCTTCTCAGATGTTTTAATCTTAGATTTTTGCTCGTTTATAAGGGGTTGCAGAAACAGGATCCATCCGCTGCAAGCCACGAAAGCAAGGAAAGCAAATCCTACCAATATTAATGGCTTGCGCGGACTCGAGGGACGAATAGGCACAGTAGCGGGAACAACAACTGCATACACCGGAGTATTTTCCTGTACTTTAGCTTTTGCGTGCTGCACCTGCTGGGCAGTCTGATTGTAAAGACTGAAAGCCAGAGAGGCTTCATTTTCGAGACGGTCACGTGTGATGCGTGCAGTCTGCGTTGCAATACCTTGATTGCGGTCGCTATAGTCAGCAAGTGCCTGCTGAGCACGATAATATTCCTGCTGGGCCTCGTTATTTAGCTTCTCGGCATATTCGAGATCTTGTCTTGCCTTGTTGGTACGGTAGTCAGTGACATATTGCTGCAGTCTGCTCACAACCGTGTCAGCCAGAATCGCAGCTACAAGTGCATCCTGCATCTGGACACTTATAGTGACAACAGATGTCTTGCCGTCGACACTCGCATTAATGCGATGTGAAAGAGCGCTAACGAGAGCCGCCTCTTCAGGAGTCAACTGGAAGTTATTCAAGACATGACCTTCATCCTCAGGCTCTTTACTCTTAA
>CAYWWE010000017.1:0-10053 GCA_964461785.1 uncultured Bacteroides sp. | reverse complement strand
GTCAACTGGAAGTTATTCAAGACATGACCTTCATCCTCAGGCTCTTTACTCTTAAAAAGCCCTAATATCTTCCAAGGCAGGCCGATTATTGATGACCACCACGGAGAAGCGATATCTTCCGTCATATATTCTTCCACCGATATTCTTTCTCCATCTTCCTGAGTCTGAACCTGAACATCAAAGAGTCCTGTGAGGAATGGAACTGAACTTACTACATCGGGATAAAGCTGGGGATAGACTGCATCAGATCCGCTCGAAGCGCCAGCACTAAGTCCAGCCATAGAGGCTAATGCACTTATGCTACCCGACGATTTATTATTGCCGGCTTCTGGGGCAAGTTTGACAGAGGCATCATACTCCCGTGGAATACTGAAGGCAACAATAAGACCAACGACAATACCGATCGCTGTCCACTTAATGAGTGTCCGCCTCCTCTTCCAAAGATTAAGAGCAAGCTCGAGAAGATCTATTTCAGCTTCTTCCCCCTCTTTTGCTTTAATATCCTTTTCGTCTTGCATGGTCATTTCTTAAATATATTTGTAACTGTAGCAGCCATAGTGGCAACAGAGGTGAGACTGGTAGCGAAAGTCAGAATCTTGGTCCAGTCCGTACCACTCTTGTCCGGCTTGGTCGGAACTATGATCTGGCATCCGGGCTCGATCGGGGTGCTTCCCTTTCCTCGGGCAACCGTGCCGTTAAGATACACAACGAATACACTCCCCTTCTTAGCGCGCTGACCGTAGCCACCCGCCTGATCAATATAATGCTTGAGTTTCTTTCCCGGGACATACACCACCGCATTGGGGAACATCACTTCTCCCGAGATCTTCACAGTGCTCTGCTGCTCCGGTATAAAGATCTCGTCACCCTCCTGCAATACAATGTCGTAGGAACTCCCGGGATTAGCAAGGGCCTTTACCAAATCAATACCAACGTTGTATGAAGGAGAAACCTGAATCTTACTCAAGGCTATCGAATCGCCGGACTCAGGATCACTGTTGGCGATAGCAAGGCGGAGAGCTTCCTGACGGGCTGCATATTCATCTTCCGTTAGTCGGCGTGTCATGTGTGCTCCTTTGATATATGCCTCATCGAGGGTGCCACCGGCACGCTTGATAACATCAGAGATGCGTTCATTGCGTTTCTGAAGTGCATATTGTCCTGCAAACAAAACCTCACCTTTGACATTGACATATCGCTGAGCGACATATCCGGGGCTGGTACGAACCTGCACGTTATCATAAGGCATGAGTTTAAAGCCCTTGTCATCTCCTGCGGCGAGACCGTTCTCAATCGAAACAGAATAGACCTCGGACAGCATCTGAGTCGGGGTTGTGGCAGCAGGATCGTAAATGCGGCGAACAATATCAACTCTCGCTGTCGATGCTCCGTCAAGCAGGCCACCCGCCTGAATGATAAGATCCTCAAGAGTCATATTCTCGGCATACGGATACTCACCCGGAGACGCAACCATTCCCGAAATATTAAGGGCACCCTTTTCAAACAGCTCTTTCACTGACGAAATGACGATCATGTCATTACGTTTCAGCTCAATATCCTGAATCGTACCGGCAAGAAGCGATTTGAGATTTACAGGAATCACTTCGAGTGTAAGGTCATCGCCTTCTCGGTATATTAAAGCACGTTCGAGATAGGCATCCTCCGTCGGGCCATCGGCTTTAGCAAGCAGCTGACTCAAAGTCCGCAGGTTATCATTGAGAGCAAATGTACCCGGACGGAACACAGAGCCCTTGAGCTCAACGCGATTGGCAAAACGGTCGAGAATCGTTCCAATAGAAATAATATCGCCATCAACAAGGCGGTAAGTGGCAAACTCGTCTCGTGAGATATTGTGAAGCTCATTCTCCGTATCAGACTGGCGGGAAAGACGGATCATCTCCGAGTATGCATCCGACGACAATCCACCTGCATAAGCAAGGACATCCTTAACCGTCTCATCGGGCTTAACTTCATAGAGCATGGGGCGCTTAACATTGCCTTCAACTTTGACGATGTTCTCATACGGAGGCACCATAATTACATCCCCCTCTTGAAGACGTATATCGGAGCCAGTCTTCCCGTCAAACAGGTACTCGTAGAGATCGATGCCGGCAATCTTCTTACCATTGCGGATCACCTGAATATTGCGCATTGAGCCTATATCATTTATACCGCCGGCCCTATACAGAGCGTGGAAAACCGTTGAGAAGGGCGACAACCGATATGTGCCCGGGGTCATGAGCTCACCCATGAGGTTGACCTGGATTGTTCTGACCTGACCGAGTGTAACCTGTATATCACTCTCCGAATCATCCACGCCGGCATACTTCTGCGAAAAAGCATTCCTGATATGCTTTGCTGCATCGTTTATAGTAAGTCCGTTTAGAAAGACCGGCCCTAACTGGGAGATCATGATGCTACCCTCCGGCGAGATAGTCTCGCGCAGATGATCCTCGGAAGCACCCCATATATCTATTATCACCTCATCGCCCGGTCCAAGACGATAGTTCTGCGGAGTTGCCTGATTTGTACTTGGCTCAAAAGTAAGAGCTTGGGAGTTGAATACATTATGGCCGTAGATCTGAGAAGTCAACGGCTGAGGGATCACGCCATTGCCCTGCTCCAGAATTGTCACTTCATAAGCCTCTTCACCCGCTCCTACAGAGGTGTCATGACTGCGATCTGACGTTGTGCCCTGAGGTTGAGACAATGATCCCTTGTTCTGCTGTGAAACAGAGGCCGAAGTGCGCGCTTGTTGCTGATACAACCTTTTCACACGTTCAGCTTGTTCAGGAGTCACACCCTTGGCTACCAGCTCTTTTCCAATCTGCTGCTCTGTCTTTCCGGCAGCCGTCTGTTGCTTTATATAGTTTATCACCTCCTGATCCGTCATTGCCCACACCGACAAGGAGCAGAGAGCTAATACGGCAACAAGAGAATACCATTTTTTCATATTCGCAGCAAATATTGTCTAATAATAGGGATTTACGAAATAAAATGACTGGACACCGACTCTATTGCACACGGCAGAATCGGTGTCCGCAAAGATAGCAAATTTGTAGCTTAATGCCAAAATTTGATTTACTTATTGGCGCGTTTACGCTCAAGCTCGTCCAGAATAATCTTGCGAAGACGTATGTGATGGGGCGTTACCTCAACATATTCATCTTCCTTGATATATTCCAGAGCCTCTTCAAGCGAGAATACTACCGGAGGAACGATGCGCGCCTTATCATCCGCACCGGATGCTCGCATGTTAGTCAGTTTCTTGGACTTTGTGACATTAACAACAATATCGTTGTCCTTGGCATTCTCGCCTACAACCTGACCGGCATAAACCTCCTCCTGAGGGAAGATAAAGAACCGACCGCGATCCTGCAGCTTGTCTATAGCGTATGCATAGGCTGTGCCTGCTTCCATCGCTATCAGCGAACCATTTGTTCGACGCTCGATATCACCTTTCCACGGCTGATATTCAAGGAAACGATGAGCCATGATTGCCTCACCCGCCGAGGCAGTAAGAACATTATTGCGCAAGCCGATGATGCCCCTCGATGGAATGTTGAATTCCAGCTGCACACGGTCATTCTGGGTAGTCATGGCCGTGAGGTCACCTTTTCGTCTGGTAACCATATCGATCATTTTTGAGGAGTATTCCTCCGGCACATTGATGGTGAGTAATTCGACCGGCTCGCATTTGATGCCGTCTATCTCTTTCACTATGACCTGAGGCTGACCGACCTGAAGTTCATAGCCCTCACGACGCATTGTCTCGATGAGTACAGAGAGATGGAGCACACCCCTGCCATAAACAGTCCATACGCCATCGGCATCAAGCTGACGCTCCACGCGTAGTGCAAGATTTCGATCGAGCTCACGGGCCAGACGGTCGCCTATATGACGGGAAGTGACATATTTTCCGTCGCGACCGAAAAACGGACTATCATTGATCGTAAAAGTCATGGACATCGTCGGCTCATCGATAGCTATTCGTGGGAGAGCCTCGGGAGATGCGAAATCAGCTATCGTGTCGCCGATCTCGAAGTTCTCAAGTCCGACAATGGCACAGATATCGCCGCTGGACACACTTTCAACTCTCTTTCGTCCCATTCCCTCAAACGTATGGAGCTCTTTGATACGCTGCTTGACTATAGATCCGTCTTTTTTCATGAGCGCAATATCCATGCCCTCACGGATCGTTCCGCGATGAACTCTGCCGATTGCTATTCTGCCGACGTATGTCGAATAGTCGAGACTGGTAATGACCATCTGTGCAGGGCCCTCAAGAACAGTGGGAGCCGGTATGGTATCAATGATAGTGTCAAGCGCCGCAAGAATATTATCGGTTGGTTCGCGCCAGTCACGGCTCATCCAACCCTGCTTTGCAGAGCCATACACGGTAGGGAAGTCGAGCTGATCCTCCGTTGCATCGAGGTTGAACATCAGATCAAACACCATCTCCTGCACCTCGTCGGGCCGACAGCCGGGCTTATCAACCTTATTGATGACCACAACCGGTTTCAGCCCCATCTGAAGAGCCTTCTGCAACACGAAACGGGTCTGTGGCATCGGTCCCTCAAAGGCATCCACCAGTAACAGGCAGCCATCGGCCATATTCAACACTCGCTCAACCTCGCCGCCAAAGTCGGCGTGTCCCGGAGTGTCGATTATGTTGATCTTATAGCCCCGATAGTTGATAGACACATTCTTTGAGAGGATCGTAATGCCGCGTTCACGCTCAAGATCATTATTGTCGAGGATTAACTCGCCTGTCGACTGATTGTCCCGGAACAGGTGTCCTGCCATTAACATCTTGTCTACAAGCGTGGTCTTGCCATGGTCTACATGGGCTATGATGGCAATATTGCGTATATTCTGCATCGCGGTAAGGATGAAGTGTTTGACTCTTGCTGATTGGAGAGAGCTACAGTAATTATATAGGCCTCTATTGAACGTTATATAATTTCAGCCCGCAAAATTATAAAAAATCACCGACATAATCCTGCCTGAGCCACTACTTTTATTCCCGTCCTACTTCTAATTCAATATTTTTCGTTACCTTTGCACCTGTTAATCCTCAAGAATTTCACCATGGGATTTTTTTCACGCTTCTTTAACAAGGAGAAAAAAGAGACCCTCGACAAGGGTCTCGAACGCACTAAGGTGGGCGTTTTTCAAAAGATTAGCCGGGCAATTGCCGGACGCACCTCTATCGACGACGAATTTCTCGATCAGCTTGAGGAGATCTTCGTCACAAGTGATGTAGGGGTAGACACCACCCTCAAGATTATCGATCGCATTCAGGCTCGAGCAGCCCGAGACAAATATGTCACCACGGGTGAGCTTAATAAAATGCTTCGCGAAGAAATAACAGCTCTGCTCACCGAGAACGACAATTCGACAATGGTTGACGAGGATTTCTCGCTGCCATCAGGCCATAAGCCTCATGTCATCATGGTGGTTGGCGTGAATGGAGCCGGAAAGACAACCACTATCGGTAAACTCGCCGCACAATTCAAGGCAAATGGCCATAAGGTAATGCTTGGGGCCGCAGACACATTCCGCGCTGCCGCCACCGAGCAGCTTGATGTCTGGGGTGAGCGTGCCGGTGTTCCGGTGGTCAAGCAGCGCCAAGGGGCAGATCCGGCTGCTGTAGCGTTTGACACCCTCCAGAGTGCCGTGGCCAACGACATAGATGTAGTGATAATTGATACGGCCGGTCGTTTGCACAATCAGAAAGGACTCATGGACGAGCTATCCAAAATCCGCAGGGTCATGAACCGCGTGGTGCCCGATGCTCCCCATGAAGTGCTTCTCGTCCTCGACGGCTCGACAGGCCAGAACGCATTTGAGCAAGCTCGCCAGTTTGTAGCGGCCACTCAGGTCACCGGGCTTGTGATAACCAAGCTCGATGGTACCGCAAAAGGAGGTGTCGTTATAGGAATTTCTGATCAGTTCCGCATACCGGTCAAATATATCGGTCTCGGCGAGAAAATATCTGACCTTCAGGTATTCCGGAAAGAAGAATTTGTTGACTCAATCTTCCCCGATTAATCCTTGAATGGACACACACTCTAAGAAAACTCCTACCGTCAATGTCATCTCGCTCGGTTGCTCAAAAAACCTTGTGGATGCCGAGCAGCTGATGAAAAGCCTGAGCGACGCCGGCTGTCAGGTTTTGTTTGACGCTCCTTACGATAAACTGCCAAAGGGCTCCGTTGTTGTTGTCAACACTTGCGGCTTCATTGCCGATGCTAAAGAAGAAAGCATCAACACTCTTCTTGAATGGGCCAAGACCAAAGAACAAAAAAACAGTCATGTTGATAAGGTCATAGCCATGGGATGCCTGTCTCAGCGCTATCTGAGCGAACTCCCCGGCATGATCCCCGAAGTAGATCACTGGTTTGGCAAGAATGACTGGAGCTCGATTATATCTCTCCTCGCCAAGAGCCATCCGGCAACTGCGCCATTCGACCGTGTAATCACTACTCCTCGACATCATGCATATCTTAAGATTGCGGAGGGGTGTGACCGCTTCTGCGCATTTTGTGCGATCCCATTGATCACAGGACGCTATCATTCACGGCCTCCCGAAGAGATCATCGATGAGGCCAGGATGTTGGTGTCACGTGGAGTCAGCGAGTTCAACATCATTGCTCAGGATCTCTCGGCTTACGGGCGCGACCTGAGCCCCGACAGAACCTCGGGACTCGCGTCATTGATCGAGTCTCTCGCGGATCTTGAAGGCGTAGAGCGAATCAGACTTCATTATGCCTATCCGGCTGATTTCCCTGAAGAAATCCTTGACGTGATGGCAAGAAGACCCAACGTGTGCAACTATCTTGACATAGCCCTTCAGCACATTGCCGATCCTGTTCTGAAAAACATGCGTCGCCATATAACAGGAGCGCAGACACGCGAGCTTCTCACAAAGATCCGTCAAAAGGTGCCTGGCATTCATATCCGCACAACCCTCATGGTCGGCTTTCCCGGTGAAGGCGAGGAAGAATTCGAGCAACTACTGGAGTTTGTTGAAGAACAGCGCTTTGAGCGTATGGGAGCATTCGCCTACTGCGAGGAGGAGGATACTTATGCGGCAAAACATTTCCCGGACAGCATACCGGAAGAGGTCAAACAGGCACGTTTAGACCGGCTTATGGCTCTTCAGGAAAAAATATCACTCGAAATTCAGGAATCGAAAATCGGATCTGAGATCAAAGTGGTAGTTGATCGGGAAGATCCGGATTACTATGTCGGACGTAGCGAATTTGACTCGCCTGAAGTGGATCCTGAAGTCCTTATCGAGAAAACACGAAAATTGAAACGAGGTGACTACCTTGACGTAAAGATCACCTCTGCCCTACCCTTCGAGCTGATCGCCAGCCCTATCTGAAATCCAATAATGTCCACTAAGGAAATTCCATCCAGATACATTGAGGCGGCTTCAAGAGCCATCTCTCTCAATCTCCCCTTTGCTCTGTTTGCAATGCCCGGAAGCAGAAAATACTCTTTCTTTGCCTCCCGTCCAGATGAAGTCAAATATAATGCCATTGACAATCGTATAACCAATGGCAATGCCTTCTTCATCACACGGTTTGCATCTCCCCTTTCTGCCGGCTTCATGATCAAAGATCAGATTAGCGCCGGTGATCTCTTGAGACTTCCCTCAGATACACTTCCTTGGCCCGGAGCCGAGCTTTCAACCCGACCTACCTCCACCACATATCCCAACTACTACGGACAGATCCGCAAAATTCGGCGCGCCATAAGTCATCATAAGATAAACAAAGCCGTCATCTCCCGAAGAATTGCCGTAGCGACTGATCTCGGTCCGATGGAGCTCGCCGAAAAATATTTTGCATCACTGCCCGATACATTCAGGGCCATCTTTTTCACACAGGAAACCGGTTTATGGCTCACTGCCACCCCCGAACTCCTTCTCTCCGCCCGATCCGAGGGAGACGATGATGAGCCAATCCAGTTCGAAGCCATGTCGCTTGCAGGAACTCGCCAGCCATCACCCGACGAAACATGGGATGATAAAAATAGCCTCGAACACAACACCGTCCTCGACTTTATATATCACACTCTTCAGGAAAAGGGTCTTGACCCCGAGATCCACGAGCCCGAGATCCTACCATTTGGCAACGTAGAGCATCTGTGCCACAAAATTACCGCAACAGGCCATAGCAACATTTTTGAACTGATCGATTCCCTATCACCCACCCCTGCACTTGGTGGCTATCCCGTGGCCCCCGCCGTCAAGTTGATAGGAGAGACCGAGCTTCATAATCGTCTCTGTTACGGAGGCATTGTCGGTACAGTCAGCGAGACCGAGCTACGCGCCTATGTCAATATCCGCTGTGCCCAGCTCTCACCGGAGCAGACGGCAGACGGAAAGATGATGGTCAATATATTTGCAGGAGGCGGAATAATGAAACAGTCAAACCCCAGACAGGAATGGCTCGAAGCTGCCAGCAAAGCCATGCCACTATATTCACTTTTACAAACCGATTCTCCCAAAGAAATCTTCGACATCCCTGCACCCTGGGACAGCCTGAAATAGTCTGTCCCGACGTTAGCGGATTAAAGTTTTGATAGTTCATCAATCAAAGCCGGGCGACGAGGAGTTCGGGATCTTTGCTCTTCTGCGATTTGTTCAGCTTCTTTTTCACCGCCATACTGGATGAGTGTTCTGAGGTAATCCACTCCCTGTCGATAGGATTCACGATTTCCAGCGTCTATGAAGAACTCTCTTAAAGCCATCGCATACAGTCTGATTATTTCTCCACTGAAGGCCTCTCTGACTTCTTGAGGAGCCTCCTCAATTTCATATAATGACGGATCTTTTCTGAGATACTTCATATACTCCTCCCACATCTTCTCCTGAGTGTAGATGTATGGCAGGTAATGGTTGTATCTTTTATTTTTTACCTCTTTTATCAATGTCTTAACATATTCTGGCCATTCATCAGGAGGTATCAAAGACTTCAATGTGGAATATATCGTTTCCATACTGAACTCCTTTTCACCCCATCCTCCTCCGGCGAAAAAGAAATATCGAGCCAGTTGAAGCTGATTAGATATGTCTCCAGTTTTGCAATAAATTCGATACTCACATTTGCGCCACTCTCTGACGAGCTCCTCATTCTTAGCATCGCGGGTCACACCATCTTTGGCAAGCCTCAAGGCCTCACTAAAGTCAGATCGATTCCAGGCAATCTGAATGAGTCTATTGCGGAAGGTGGAATGAGATACATTGTCATACATAAATTTGATCTGATCCTCCTCCCTTCCACAGCGCGACATCATGTCAAGTTTAAATTTCTGAGCAGTCTCGTAATAGTGTTGCTCCCTCCGATCACCCTTCTGAGGCGTGATCGCATCCAATGCCTGAATAACCCGACTCTGATCCGTCGGTGTCTCCGCCAGCCGAATTGATATCGCAATCCAATCCCACCACCAATCCCAACCTTTCAGATCTTCTTCATTGAATCGGGCTAGAGCATATTCAAACATCTCGGACTTAAGACTTACAGGGACTGACTCATTTGAAGATAGCTCGTGCCATTTTTCAAAGCATTCACTTACAATCGCTCCTAATTCGCCGGCACTGTCATCTCCGCTATTGAGTATGTCTGCTGAGACAGAAGCAATTCCTGAGAGTACAGCTATCGCAACCTCCCACTGGCATTTTTGCATGGCCTCGTCCGTTTCGGCAAGAATACGTCTTACAGCGCGGTTGAAATTGAAAGTATCTCGATATTGGATATAGCCGTGTCTGCCACCGTAATCATCAATTAAATCTTTTACTCGGGACGCGTAGATATCGGGATTGGGCTTAAACACCGTACCTGCCCCAAGAGCTAAAAATCTGTCTTGAAACCGGAGATCATTTTTACATTCTTTCCGTATGAATCCAGCAAGCCGCTCCTTATCAAGGTAATTCAATAGTTCATCTACCCTATCCATTTTAGCATTTGAATTATATCACTATGGTTATTATTCCCGTTGAGCCATTATTTAGCCGATTCTTTCTTACACACAAAACAG
>CAYWWE010000016.1:0-31499 GCA_964461785.1 uncultured Bacteroides sp. | reverse complement strand
CAAAGGTAGGAAATTCCGGCCTGTCCTGCAAATCCGCCGCCTGACGACTCCGGGGTATAAATCAGTTGTGGCAACCGCTTCCCTTCCTTCCGGTCGGGTCGCGGCGCCACAACTAATATACTTATTTAGTATGTTCAAGCCGGTTGTCAGACGGCTTTATTCTGTCTTTATCAGGCAAACATCTTGAGGGCTACATCAGTGAGCCAGATCCATAGCGGGCAGAACCCGATGAACAGGATCACACTGAGTGTGAGCGATGATGTGCCGGTTGCAACGTAAGTGTTGTACTCGTCGGCGATGATGATACCTGAGAATGCCGGCGGCAGAGCTGCTGCAACAACGAGCATCTTGAGGTTGAGGGGATCCATGTGGAAGAGCATACCGAGGATCAGGACCACAGCAGGCATCATGATCATCTTCATGATCGAACCGAGCACGGCCTGCCAGTTGATGGAGAACTTGATGGCCGAGAGGGTGATACCGGCCGAGAATACGGCCATCGAGGCATTAGCCTTGGCGATGAGGTCAAACGACGGGCTGAGCTCCTTGGGCCAGGGTATCCCGACGAGAACCCATACGACGGCGAGGATAGGAGCCCATGCCACAGGCTGCTCAAGGGCATGGATCACAGGCTTCCAGGCGCTCTCTTTCTTTGTGCTTCCGGGATTCTGCTTCTCGAGCGAGGCGTTCATCAGCGAAAGGCCGACAGGAATACCGATGGCATTCACCACGATACCTACGATGGCCACTACGAGGGCAACCGAGGGGCTGGTGCCGAAGATAGGCTCCAGAACGGCAAACCCGAGGAAGCCGATTGTGGGCGAACCACTGATAAGAGCCGAGACGGCGGCATCGGCGCCGGTGTTCTTCTTAAAGCAGTATTTGAATACGAAGTAGACAATCATAAAACAGGCCATGATGCCTATTGTCGACACGATTGTCAGTTTTGCGTCGCGGGCAAGATCCTCGCGACTGGCCTGTACGATGGAGACGAACAGGGCTGCGGGAAGGGCGTAATCAAGAACAACCTTGTTGAACTTCTTTGCGTCCTGTCCGGTGAAGGCGCCTTTCTTTCCGGCAATATAACCGGCGAGCATCACAACGATGATCGGGACTATGGCATACAGGATAACGTGACTTAAACCCATAGTTGTGGAAATTTTTTTGAAACACTGCCTCTCCATGAAGCGGAGAGGCGGTGTGGTTAATTATTCAGTTTCAGTAGCTATATACTCGATCAGACTGTGTACTCGATAAGAGGTGCAGGATTGAGGTAACCGATATGACCTGATTCCTTGCCCGAGTCAGCGCCGAGCTGAACATCGATAAGTGCAGGAGCCTTGGAGGCGATGGCCTCGGTGAGGGCTGCCTTAAGCGAGGCGGGATCGCTCACTCTGTAACCCTTGGCGCCGAATGCTTCGCCGATAAGGTTGTACTGAGCATTGATGTCGAGGGTGGTGGGAGCGGGTGCGTCGCCGCCCGAGGGGTTCACGCCGATACCGTTGTAGATACCGCCGTTGTTGAAGATCACCACTGTAACAGGGAGCTTATAGCGGCAGATGGTGGCGAAGTCCATTCCGGAGAAGCCGAAGGCTGAATCGCCCTCAACTGCTACAACGCTCTTGCCGGTGGCGACGGCTGCGCCGATGGCGGAGCCCATGCCCATACCCATGATCGACCATGAGGCGCAATCCACGCGGTGGCGCGGGAGCGACATGTCTACAGAGTCGCGGGTATCGTCGAGTGTGTTGGCACCCTCGTTGATGAGGATAATGTCGGGATTGGATTCAAGCACGGGCTTCACGACCGACAGTGCTGTCCAGTGGTTCATAGGCATCGCTGTGGAGGCATCCTTCAGACGGGTCTCGAACTTGGCGTTCTTCTCCTTCGACTCGGCCTGGAGCGAGGTGAGCCACTGCGGATCGGTGCTCATGGTCTTGCCCTTCATAGCTTCGAGAATCATGTCGAGGCTCTGACCCATATCGCCTACCACAGGGGCTGCGATGGGCACGTTGCGGTCGATCTCGGTGGGCTCAACGTCAAGCTGGATAAACTTGACATCGGGATTCCACTTGCCTCGTCCAAACGAGAGCATCCAGTTGATACGGGCGCCGATCACGACAACGGCGTCGGCCTTTTCCATGATGGTAGAGCGGCAGCTCAGCGCGCTGAGCGGGCCTGCATCGGGCATAAGGCCCTTTGCCATCGACATCGAGAGATAAGGGATCTTGTAGGTCTCGATGAGAGTGCGGATCTTTTCGTCGACCTGAGCGTAGGCTGCGCCTTTACCGAGGAGGACGGCGGGGCGCTTGGCCGTGGTAAGAATCTCGACGGCGCGGTCAACAGCCTCCTTGTTGGGAGCCACAGGGGTAGCGATATCAACAGGGGTGTAGAAAAGTTTCTCGGCCTCTGAGGCATCCATGATCTCCGCGAGGGCGGGGGTGGTCATGTCGATATAGACACCGCCGGGACGGCCGCTGACGGCTGCGCGGTAGGCGCGGGCCACTGCTGCGGGAATATCCTTGGCATAAGAGCAGCGGAAAGCGGCTTTAACAACAGGGCGGGCGGTGTTGAGCTGGTCAAGCTGCTCGTATGTGCCCACGTTCATATCGACCATAGTGGGATCGGATGCACCCGAAATCTGGATCATCGGGTAGCAGTTTACAGTAGCGTTGGCAGTGGCGGTGAGGCCATTCATGAATCCGAGCGACGACACGGTGAGAAGGACACCGGGCTGCTTGGTGAGGTAGCCGTGTGTGGCGGCTGCCATGCCGGCCTGCTGCTCGAAGCGGAAACCGTAGTAATTGATGCCTACTTTCTGCATGGCGTAGGCGGCTTCCGTTACCGGGATGCCTACGAGGCCGTAGACATCCATGAGGCCCAGTCGGCGAAGCGATTCGGCAAGAATATACATGCCGGTCACCTGCTCGGGAAATTTCGGTGCGGAAGGTGTATTTGTGGTGGTTGTAGTAGTCATGATAACTTTAGTTGTGGTGGAAAGGTGAGAGGATTTTGATTACATTTTGCCGTCGGCCAGGGGCTCGGTGGTGCCGTTTGCTGCAAACTGAGCCTGCTGTTCCTTGGTGTAACCGAGGGCTGTAAGAATCTCTTCGTTGTTGCCGCCCAGCGTAGGAGCGGGACCGTAGGTAGGCTGGTAGTTTGACATGGTGAACGGGCAACCAACGGTTACGAACTCACCGATCTCACCACCCTGATTGATCTTGACGAGGGTGTTGCCGTCGTAGAGCGATTCGTCGCTCATGATTTCCTTGGTCGAGAGCACGGGACCTACAGGTACACCTGCCTTGCCGAGGATCTCGGTAACCTCAAACTTGGTCTTGTCGGCAGTCCATGCACCGATGCGCTGGTAGATCTCCTGTTTGTGACGGTCGCGGGCGTCGGCGGTGTTGAAGTCGGGGTTGGTGAGCCAATCCTCAAAGCCGAGTGCCTTGCAGGCGAGCTCGAAGTCCTTGGCGCCACGCTGAAGGATGATGTAAACATAGTTGTTGGCATCGACGGCTGAGTCCATATCGCCTGCGGGCTTACACTTGTAGGTCCAACCGAGAACACCGCCACCTTCGATGTTGCCTGAACGGGGAACGCAATCGCCGAACTTGCCGTTAGGATACTGCGGGAACTGGGTAAGATAACCGATCTTGTCGAGTGTGAGCTGGTCACGGGTCTTGATACGGCAGAGGTTAAGACATGCGTTGTGCATCGACTGGTAGACGTAGACGCCTTCGCCTGTCTTCTCTCGCTGACAGAGGGCAGCGAGCAGGCCGATGAGGAGGTGCATACCGGTGTTGGAGTCGCCGAGGGCTGCACCGCTCTGGGTAGGAATATTGTCGGGGCCTTCAAACCAACCGGTGGTGGAGGCTGCGGCGGCAGTCACCTGGGCAATAGGTTCGTAGGCCTTAAGATCCTTATACTTTGAAGATACGGGGAAACCTTTGATGGTGCCGTAGATACATTTGGGGTTGAGGGCATGAACAGCTTCCCATGAGAAACCGAGCTTGTCCATTGCACCCGGGTGGAGGTTTTCGACGAAGATGTCGGCCTCCTTGATGAGCTTGGTAAGGATGGCTTTGCCGTCGGGTGTCTTGGCGTCAAGGGTAAGCGACTTCTTGTCGGAGTTGAGCTGGAGGTAGTAGTAGGATGGGAGATCAGGATTGAACTGAAGTTCCTTACGGGTTGCGTCGCCTACACCGGGACGCTCGATCTTGATGACGTCGGCGCCAAGCCAGGCGAGCATCTGGGTACATGAAGGGCCGGACTGTACTTCGGTAAAGTCGACTACTTTGATTCCTTGAAGAGGGGCAGTGTTCATAGTAATGTAATATTTTGATAAGTAGGTTATAGAATCTTGGTTATTTTGATATTGATTTACGGACACGGGATCTTGTTTGTTTTACCGTTGTCGAAATTATAACATTTCGGTTACAAATAAAGTTCTCCCCTGCAGCGGGGATAAATCGCTGCAGGGGAGCTGGATCTTGGCTTCAGGGCTCTGTGGAGCCGAATTTTTTTTATTTTTAGAGTGTGCCGTCGGGCGGAATGTTGCCGTCATCGTCGAGCGAACGATAGGATTCGACCTCGCTGTCGGTCTTGGGCAGGGTGAAGATAAACTCCAGACCACCGGCCGCGCGGTTGTGGACAGATATGGTGCCGCCATGTGCCTCGACGGTGTTCTTGACGATAGGGAGTCCGAGACCGGTTCCGCCCACTTTGCGCGAACGTCCGTGGTCCACGCGGTAGAAGCGTTCGAAAAGTCGGGTGAGGTGTTCCGATTCCACGCCGGTGCCGTTGTCGAAGAAAGCGAATGTGTAGAATCGTTTTGACTCGATGATGAGCTTGATGCCCATCGAGGTGCCATGGGAGTGGAGGATGGCATTCTTGGCCAGATTGCTCACCATGGCCGAGAGTAAGGTGGAGTTGCCCTTGACGTGACAGTTGAGAGGGATGTCGTAGGTAAATGTCATTCCTCCCGACATCCCGGGAAGCTCCATGTCGCGCGCGATATTGAACACGAGCTCATGGAAGTCGACATCGCCCATATTGAGATTGGATGCTCCCTGTTCAAGGCGTGTGATGGTGGATATGTCGTCGAGCATCGAGCAGAGGCGCTCCACATTCTGATATGCGCGCGCGATAAAGCGGTCCTTGATCTCGGGATCCATGTCGGGCGAGGAGGTGATGGTGTCGAGATATCCACGGATCACCCCGACAGGGGTCTTGAGCTCGTGGTTGAGGTTGTCGGTGAGCTGACGCTTGATGCGTGCCCTTTCCTCGATGGCGTGGACGGCCACGGCATGTTCGCGCTCCGAGCGCTTGTTGGCGTCGGATTTCTCGCGGTAGAGCTCTATTATGCGGCGTGAGATGTCGCCCAGTTCGTCGTGGGGAAAGTCGGGGATGTTGGTCAGGGTGCCGTCGTCTTTCTCGATGTTGTCGGTGAAGTCTTTTAGCAACCTCACGCTCCTGGAGAGGAGCTGGGTCGAGAGGTAGGCTATGCCTGTGAATACAAGAGCGATCAGGATGATGATCATCCAGAACGAGGGTTCGCTGCGCAGGGCATCGGTCAGCGCGCCTGAAAAGGGCAGGGCGGTGAGGACGGTGATGCGTCCGTCGTTGCTCTTGCGCGATGAGACATAAAACATCCTGTCGGATATCAGATGCTGCGATATGTCGGCCGACGAGTTTGGATCGAGATCTACCGGAGTGTTTGCCGACAGGAGAGCCAGATCAGTAGGTGTGGGACCGATTGACTGGATGGTGTCGCCGGTAGCGTTGTCAAAGACCGTCACCATCACTTCGTCGAGCAGCGAATCGTCGAAATAGCGCTCGATGAAGTTTAGAAACGGCTGGATGTCGATGTCGTCCTCGTAGGCAGCGATAATGCGGTTGTTGACCAGCGAGAGCTGCGCGCGCAGGTTGCTGGCCCGGTAGTCGGTCACATTCTTATAATGGTAAATGACCAGCACAACCATCAGGAGCCACATCATTCCCACAATGGGAAGAAATAGCCTCCAGCGATAACTAAGTCGTCTCTTTAAAGCCATAGCCGAAGCCAAGGCGGGTCACGATGTTATTGCCGTACTCGCCAATTTTTTTACGGAGACGTGCGATATTGGTATCTATGGCGCGGTTGGTCACCACAATATCCTTGGCCCACACCTTCTGGATGATTTCCTCGCGGGAGTAGATGCGGTTGCGGTGGGAGAGGAAAAACTGCAGGAGGTCGAATTCGGTCTTTGTCAGCGCCACCTCCTTGTCGCCGAGGAAGCAGAGTTTCTCGTTCTGGTCGATGCGGAGATCCTTGAACACGATGTCGGGTTCGTAGATCACGTCATGAACTTCGGGAGCAGCCGCGGGCTTGTTGTTGAAGGCGTTGCTGCGGCGCAGGACGGCGCGGACGCGCGCCAGCACTTCGGAGATCACGAAAGGTTTGGTGATATAGTCGTCGGCTCCGATGTTGAGTCCCATCACGGTGTCGTCTTCTCCGTTCAGAGCCGAACAGAAGATGATAGGAATTGATTCGGTGGGCGAACCGTCCCAGCGTATCTGTTTCGCGAAATCAAATCCGCTCAGTCGCTCCATCATGATGTCGACGATAAGGAGCGAGTAGACGGTCAGATCCATCTCCAGAGCCTCTTCGGCGCTGTAGGCCGTGTCTACCTCATAGCCTTCCTTCTCGAGATTATATTTGAGGATCTCGCAGAGGGCTTCTTCGTCGTCAATGACTAATATACGGGTTCTCATGGGAAAATGTGGGGTCAGGTATATGATCAGGAAATGACAGTCCGGAGAGAGTGTACGAGCCCCGGCTATCGGTTTCCCGGATGATTTATAGCAGTGATTTTTATGTGGATGAATAGATGATAGATACAAAATCAGAAGACGGCTGACGCGGGCCTTCATGCTTTTGAGGCTCAAAATTACAAATTTTAACGTAGGAAATATGTTAAAGAAGTTTAAACCGTCAATACCGGTCAACCTTTTGCCATGTCGCGTCGTTTAAAGGATGTAATCGAAATTACAATTGCACTGTGTTTTTTCATGGTATTAGATTTAAGGTTAAAAACAGAAGCCTCGTCGGGATGACGAGGCTTCTGTTTTTAACGTCGGGTATGGGCCCGGGAGTGGAAAAATTTGCTTAATTTTGCGGTAAATCCAATATTATCCGTATGAAATTGCAAATCATCCCGTCGATGGCTTGCCTGTTGGTGGCGCTTCTGTCTCCGCAGGCGATGTCGGCGGATATCAATCATCTTCTGCCGCAACCCAAAAAGATCGAATCGGCCGATGGCTCGCTTAAGACGGGGCAACCGGTCGTGGTGAGCGATTACTCCTCGTCGCCGGCCCTGCTCAGGGCTCTTGAGCGCTCCGGATTCAGCATCGCTGCCGAGGGATTGCCGGTGGAGGTGGTCAGAGACACTGTTGCCGGCGCCTCCGATTACCGGCTTGCGGGCTATCCGGAGGAATCTTACCGCCTGGAGGTGACACCCGGTGGCATCAGGATCACAGCGCCGGAGGAGATCGGAGTGATCCGTGCGGCCCAGACTCTGGAGCAGCTTGCCGAGGATGCCGGCGGATCTATCGGAGCCGTCACCATCACCGACTGGCCGGCTTTCAAGCTCCGCGGATTTCTCCACGATGTGGGTAGGTCGTTCATATCCATCGACGAGCTGAAGAAGGAGATAGATATCCTTAGCGCTTTCAAGATCAATACTTTTCACTGGCACCTCACTGAAAATCAGGCATGGCGGTTTGAGGTAAAGAGCATCCCGCAGCTTACGTCGGCCGAATATGCCACCCGCTATCCCGGTCTCTATTATACTCAGGAGGAGTGCCGGGAGCTGGAGCGCTATGCGGCGGAACGGGGTGTCACTATTATTCCCGAGATCGATATGCCGGGCCACAGCGCGGTGTTTGAGCGTGTCATGGGCTTTAAGATGGACAGCCCCGAGGGGATGGAGGCTTTGCGCAAGGTGCTTGATGAGGTGGCCGAGACATTTCCGCTCGCCCCGTATATCCATATAGGTGGCGACGAGAAGCCATATAATGACCAGTTTATAAAGGATATGATAGGGTACACTCACGGCCTGGGGCGCAAGGCCGTGATCTGGAACAGATATAATGTGCCGGCCAAGCTGGTCGACCCTGATGAGATACCCGCCGATATGGTCACCAACTGGGCCACGTCCGGGACTCTGGTCAAGGGGCTGCCCAATGTCGATATGCGGTATAACTATATCAACCACTTCGACGTGTTTGCCGACGTGGTCGGTATCTACAAATCAAATATATTTGGCGAGAAAGAGGGCAACGAGGATATAGCCGGGACGATCACGGCGATATGGAATGACACCAAGGTGCCTTCGCAGAGCGAGATAATAAATCAGAATAATTTCTATGCGAGCGCACTCGCTTCGGCTTCAAGAGCTTGGACAGGTGGAGGCGAGGAATATATAGAGCAGGGGGGCACGACGCTTCCGCTGTCGGGGCCGGTGTATGACGATTTTGCCGACTGGGAGCGCCGGTTCCTTTATCACAAGGATCGCTCGCTTGCCGGAGAGCCGGTGCCATACATCCGCCAGACAGATGTGAGATGGAATGTAGGCGCGCCGGTGCCGAACGGTGGCGACAGCGCTATGGCCGGTGCCTTTGAGCTCTATCGCGACTCGGTGTCGGTTCCGGCGACCGTGGAGTGGCAGGGAGAGACCTACGGATCTGTCCCCGCTGCCGGCGCAGGTATCTATCTGCGTCATATCTGGCATCCGATAGTCAAGGGGCTCTTTGATGAGGTGCGCGATAGTGTGACAGTCCATGCCTGGACAAATATCTACTCGCCTGTCGATCAGGATGCCGGGGCTCTGATTGAGTTCTATACCTTCAGCCGTTCGGGCGACGAGCGCACTGCCGCCGCCGGCAATTGGGATCGCCGCGGCTCGCGGATATGGCTCAACGGCGAGGAGATCGAGGCTCCAGAGTGGGAGCAGCCCGATATGGCTATCCCTCAGGATCATGCGGTGATCGGCCTGAGCAATGAAAATCTCAGCGCACGCAAGCCGGTTGCGATCCATCTCAACAAGGGCTGGAACAGAGTGTTCATGCGTCTACCCCACAACGGTCGAAACGGTGCCGGCCGCGATAAGTGGCAATTTACATTTGTGGTGACTGAGCCGGACGGGAGGCATGCCCTCGAAGGGATTGTCTACGATCCGACGGCAAGTCTTGACTCTCCTGCTCCTGAAAAATGATTAATCTTCATCTTATAGTGGCGGCGGGCACAGGCTCGCGTTTCGGAGCCGATCTGCCCAAGCAGTTCTGCCTGCTCGCCGGCAGGCCAGTGATATATCATACCGTTGATGCCGTCAGGGCGGCTGCGTCGGCCGATGATGTAGTGGCTGTGGTGATCAGTCCTCAGATGACAGGCGTCATGGATCGTCTTGCCGATGAGTTCGGGCAGTTGGATGCCATTGTCCTTCCGGTCGGAGGCGCCACGCGGACTGCGACCGTGGCCAATGCCTTGCTTGCTACCTCGGATCGCGACGTGGAGCTGATCAGTGTCCACGACGGAGCCAGACCCCTCCTCACCCCTGAGGTCATGACTCGCCTTGTAGATGAGGCCAGGCGTCCTGATAGCTCCGGAGCCATCCCTGCTGTGGAGCTCACGGATTCCATCCGGCAGCTGCTCCCTGACGGGAGCTCGAAGGCTGTGGCGCGATCGGCTTTCCGTGCTGTCCAGACTCCTCAGATCTTTCCGGCCAGGATGCTTCGCGAGGCCTACGCCGCGGCAGATCCGGCCGACCCATCGCTCACCGATGATGCGTCGGTGGTAGAGCTCTTCTGCGGCCATGCTCCCGCTCTGGTGGCAGGCGATCCTATCAATATCAAGATCACTCATCCTTACGATCTGATTCGCGCCGAGGCCATACTCGGGGCACGTTGTTGAACAATGCACGCCGACGCAGCCACCGACATAACGTATCTCAAAGGGGTTGGGCCGACGCGTGCGCGTCTGCTGGCCAAGGAGCTTGGCATCCATACCTACGGTGAGTTGATCGACCATTTCCCGAGCTCGTATCTCGACCGCACGTCGTTTCACAGGATCGAGGATTTCACGGGCGACCAGATGCCATCGGTTCAGGTCAAGGGCCGGTTCATCACCTTCGCTGTCCAGGGCGAGGGAGCCAAGAAGCGTCTGGTAGGGCTTTTCTCGGATGGCCGGAGCACGATGGAGGTGATATGGTTCAGGCGCATTGAGAGCATCCGCAAGGCTTATCTGCCAAACACGGAATATATCGTATTCGGCAAGCCATCATATTTCAAGGCAACCGGGCGGTGGAGCATGGTACACCCGGAGGTCGACAGTCCCGGATCAGTGATAGCTTCGGCGGGAGGCCTCAGAGGGGTCTATCCGCTCACCGAGCGGCTGCGCAATGCCGGTGTCACCTCGCGCAACCTGTTCACATGGATCCAGACGGCGCTCAATGTGCTTTCACCCGCCATGACCGAGACCCTCCCTGCCGATATTATCGCGCGTTGCAGGCTGGTGGGGATAAGGGAGGCCTACGCTATGGTGCATAACCCATCGTCGGCAGCGGAGCTCGAGAGGGCGAGATACAGGCTGAAGTTTGAGGAACTGTTTTATCTCCAGCTCAATATCCAGCTCTACGGACGCAGGCGCAAGGCGGCTACCGAGGGCTATCGCTTTCCGCGTATCGGCCAATACTTCAACCGTTTTTATAGCGAGATGCTCCCTTTCCCGCTTACGGGAGCTCAGAAAAGGGTAATAAAGGAGATCCATGCCGACACATTGACCGGCCGGCAGATGAACCGCCTCGTGCAGGGTGATGTGGGGTCGGGCAAGACCCTTGTGGCTCTGTTTGCCATGCTGATAGCCATCGACAACGGTAAGCAGGCCTGCCTGATGGCACCCACCGAGATCCTTGCCACTCAACATTTCGAGACACTACATTCGCTCGTTGCTCCGCTCGGAATCAACATCAAGCTGCTCACCGGGTCGACCCGGAAGAAAGAGCGCGACCTGATAGCCTCCCAACTGGCCGACGGCTCGCTGCACATTCTGGTAGGCACTCACGCCCTTATCGAGGATAATGTCAGGTTTCATGAACTTGGACTGGCCGTGATCGACGAACAGCACCGATTCGGAGTGGCTCAGAGGGCGCGCCTCTGGAAGAAAAATTTTATCCCCCCTCATGTTCTCGTGATGACTGCCACACCAATTCCTCGCACACTGGCCATGACGGTCTATGGCGATCTCGATGTGTCGGTGATCGACGAGTTGCCACCGGGACGCAAACCGGTCACTACGCTGCTGCGCTACGAGGAGCAGCGGATGGAGGTCTACCGCTCGATCGGGGCGCAGCTCCGCGAGGGCCGGCAGGTCTACATTGTCTATCCCGCCATCAAGGAGAACGACAAGAGTGAGCTCCACTCCGTTGAGGAGGGATATGAGGAGATCCGCGAGATATTCAGGGATTTCAAGGTGGCAATGGTGCATGGATCGTTAAAGCCGGCCGAGAAGGATTATCAGATGAAACTCTTTGTCGAGCATAAGGCCGATATACTCGTAGCCACAACAGTGATCGAGGTCGGTGTCAATGTGCCCAACGCTTCGGTGATGGTGATAGAGAATGCCGAGCGTTTCGGCCTGAGCCAGCTGCATCAGCTGCGTGGCAGGGTGGGACGCGGCGCTGCCAAGAGCTATTGCATCCTTATGTCGAAATATAGGTTGAGCTCGGAGACCCGCAAGCGACTCGAAGTGATGACCTCGACTACCGACGGCTTCGTCGTTGCCGAGGCCGATCTGAAGATGCGTGGTCCGGGTGATATGGAGGGAACATTGCAGAGCGGCCTACCGGTTGAGCTCAAGATCGCGTCGCTCACCCACGATTCCGAGATAGTGGCCGCCGCGCGCACCGCGGCCGGAGAAGTGCTCGACTCCGATCCCGACCTCACGTCGGCCCTGCTGCGCACACAGATGCGACGCCGCTTCGACCGCGCCTTCGACTGGGGCCGCATCAGCTAATCCTTACAACATTTCTTGATATGAATAAAAACGCTTTATATCTACTGACTGCTATTCTGGCTGTGTTGTGTGTGGGATGCGGGTTTTCGGATCGGCAGCACAGGGCCGAGGATATCCGGAATTCGGCAAGGGAGAAACTCGCGCAAGGGAAGACATATCTCCTCGAAGACGGACTGACGGAGGCCCTGTCATATTATGCTGAGGCAGCTGACACCAGCAATTTGATAGAGATGAATCGCCTCGCAGCCATACAGATGATTTGGAAAGGTGAGCAGGATTCAGCGGCCATCTGTCTGCACAGAGCATTGGATCTCGCTAAGGAAAACTCTTCACCGGCGGTGAGCGACATATATCTCGAACTTGCCGATCTATATTCACGTCCGTTGTCGGTGAAGGATTATGCAAAAGCCATAGATTATGCCCACAAGGCCGAGGAGGCAGATTCCGGGGCCGAGCATAAAGCCGGGATCCTGCATGATATAGGAGTTTACTATGCGTTCCTTGCCGAGGAGGATTCCGCTACTTCTTATCTGGAGAAAGCTCTGGCTTTGACTCCCTCCAATTCGTCGGCTTACACGCAATTAGCCCTGAACTACGCCGGTTTGCCGGAGCCGGATTTTGACAAGAGCATCGCATACCTTGATCAAATAAGGACGGAGAGTCTGGGAAAGCTGATTACGAAAGGATTTCTGTATCTCAACCGTGGAATGGTGGATTCGGCTTCGGTCTACGCGCGGATGTCGCAAAAGCTGTATGATGCCGGTGCGGATAAATATTCCGTCAATACTTACAATAGTCTCAGGTTGCTGCGCAATTGTGTGAGTTATGCAGCAGACGGAAGGGTGTTTCCGGGAGAAGGAACTGTAATAAACGATTCGATCGGCGAGCGTATGGCTTTGTACCGGATGATCGAATCGGAGAGCGCCGAGCATGAGGCCGCTCTCGAAATCGAGCTGCTCGAATCGGAATCAAAAGCTCAGAGAGTGATTATTGTGGCCTTATTGGTCGTGTTGATCGGCGGAGCCGGTGTGGGCTTCATGTTCTGGCGCAACAAACGCAAGTATATAAAACTACATGAGGAATTTGACAGGCTGAAGCAGAATCAGATCATGATTGAGGCCGATGACAGCAATCAGGACAATTCGCGCCCGTTCCATATCATAGCCCGGCGTGCGGAAATGTCTGTTGACCGGTTCCGGCAGACCGGCGCGCCTGAGCTGATTCAGAAAGGGGAAATAGACTATAACGACAGTAACGCCTTCCTGTCAGTTAAAGACCGGACAGCCGTGAGGCAAGCCTTGCTCGACTGCTTTGCCGATTTCATCATTGATCTGAAAATGGATGCGGGACGACTTACAATGGACGATATCATTACCGTTTTGCTGTCGGTGCTTCGAGTCTCAAATTCGGGTGTAGCGGCATCTCTCGGTGTGTCGGTGGGAGCGGTCAGGACACGAAAAACACGATTGAAAGGCAAACTCTCCCCTGAAATGGCGAAACTTGTATTCGGTTGATATGCTTTTGTTCAACCGAATAGCTCTGAATGTGACCCAATACGCACCAAGTCTATTTGGTCTGTTTCGGGATCAAACCAGATCAAGAGGAAATCACTCTCAATGTGACACTCCATATATCCCTTGTAGTTTCCAGTCAGGATATGAGGTGAATATCTTTCAGGGATAGTTTCTTCATTCGCGAGTTTTATCAGAACCTCATTAAGGGCCCGAATTTTTCTGGGATTATTTCTGATACGCTTGTAGTCTTTTTTATATTGGGATGATGCTTTTAACTTCTTCATAATCCCATTGACTTCTCCATAGCGGCAATGGATGAAAGATCGAGTGAGGGAGTGTTCCTTAGTGCTCCGCTTTCAACCTCTTTCATTGCTGCAATAGTAGTTACATTTGGCTGATGGTAGACCGCGTCAAGCAAAACGGTTTCCACATAATTGTTAAGACTCCGGTTCTGAACTTTAGCAAGTTGCTTAAGGCGCTCTATCAGCTCTATAGAAAGACGAAAACTTTGATTCTTCTTTAATGCGATATCCATTAGCGGTATTGTTTATATATGACTGCAAAGATAGTGTAATTGTATTACATAAACAATATTTCTGACCTATATGTTGATGTGCGATCCTGAAAATGCACTCTGACCATTTTTAATTAATCATCCTGTTTAGCTCTAAATTGTAAGATATTAATCTATTGCGGGTTAACGGTGATTTGAAATGAGATTGAAATAGGTTGCGTAGATTGAAACAAATGTGAAATCTCGAAATGGGGATTCACTTGTTTTACCGATTATACCTTTGCAAAAAAAATGCAAAGGATATGAAACGTATAATCATCATCATGTTGATGTCGGCCATCAGTGGCCTGGCATTTGCCCAGTCGGCAGACAAGGCCGATACAGACAGCAGTTACACCGGACAGCGGCTGAAAGAGGTAGTAGTCACTGCCACCATCGCCCCCTATAAGATTTCAAAGGGTGGAGTGACAGTGAAAGTAAGCGGGACGACACTAAGCGATGCCGGCACCTGTTTCGACGTACTCACACAGATGCCCGGAGCGAGAGATGTAGAGGGTAACATAGAGATCGCGGGTAAGGGCTCTCCACAGATTTATATCAATGGGCGCAGGATGTATGACCGCTCAGAGCTCAGTCGCCTGTCGTCAAAGGAAATACAAAGTGTGGAGATGGTCTACAATCCAGGAGCTAAGTATGGGGCTGACGTAAAAGCCGTTATACTAATAAAGACAGTTAGGAAACAGGGCGACGGCCTGAGCGGTTCCGTGCAGGCATCGGGTAGGAAAGCGCACTCTTTCTCGCAGGGCGATAATCTGTCGCTCAACTACCGCACGGGCGGGGTTGACATCTTCGGCTCGATAGCCTTCGACCACTCCCGACGCTATCAGGAGCAGAGAAATATTACATCGATAAATACCGGAAAGGAGAGATATAGCCTCGATGCGGACATGACATTGCACCCGGTGAGCACGGATGCTTCGGGAAATCTGGGTATTAACTGGCAGATAAACAGTCAACACTCCATCGGAGCCCGATACGAATATTCAGCTACTCCGTATTCTAAATCGCGCTGGATGAGCGACGAACGTATCGGCATGGACGGGTCTGTGTTGGAGGTCATTGATGCCGATACCTATTGGAATAGGCGCAGCCTTCCTACCAATTGGGTCAATCTCTACTATGCCGGTAAGGTTAAGTCGATGGCAATCAATATCGTAAACGATTATTATGCTCGGCACACCAACAGTGCTCAGACAATCAATGAATCAAGCACGACCGGCGAGGTGCACACCATTGTCACCAACAATTCGATCAGTAACCGACTGTGGGCATCGAAAGGAACCGCAACTTACAGATTCGGCAACAATGAGCTCGAATTCGGCTACGAGTTCACATCAACAGACCGCAGGGATCGCTTTATTAACCGGGAGGAAGCTCTTGGGAATGCAGATGACCATATCAAGGAGTCGTGTATCGCCGGATTCGTGTCGGTAAACGTGCCGGTAAGGAATGTGGAGCTGTACGCCGGTCTGCGGTATGAGCATACCGTTTCAGACTATTACATGTATTCACGGCTCGTGCCGGAACAGAGCCGCAGATACGCGCGGTTTTATCCCGGTTTTGACTTTACCTTCCCCATCAATCGTGCTAACTTTACGCTTTCCTATACTTCAAAGACCAAACGTCCGCTCTATAGCCAGTTGAGCAGTGCTATTCAATACGACGACCGCTTTACTTACGAGACGGGTAACCCTTGTCTCGTGTCAGAAATGATTCATGATATTTCGTTGGCCGGCGTGTGGAAACGGCTTTTTTTCAGTGTCGGCTGGCAATATGATGCCGATGCTATCATCAGCACTATCAAGCCATTTAAAGAGGGATCTCCGGTTAATCTGATGTCGTATGACAACTTCCATCATCTCTCTAAATACAGCATTGTTATTTCGTTTTCGCCCAAAGTGGGCCGATGGTCGCCGAGGATCCGCGCGAATCTCTTAGGTCAGGATTTCGATTTGGGCACACGCAGCGGTAACAAGTCAATGAACACCCCACTGCTATTCTGGAACTGCTTCAACACAGTCAATCTGGGGCAGGGATTCAATGTCAGTGCTGATGTGAGCGGCCGGACACGTGGCGACATGGATGTGGTTACCTTGAAGCCATCCTGGCAGATCAATGTCGGCGTATCCAAGAGCATGAAAGACTGGTTCTTTCAGCTTCAGGCAACCGATCTGTTCAAAACGACTCGAAACTCGATGATAACGTTTGGAGAGCAGATGACCCTCGATAAGTGGAACTACAGCGACACGCGCGCACTCCGCCTAATAGTGCGCTATTCGTTCAATGCCACAATGAGCAAATACAAGGGCAGGTCAGTCGGCATGTCGGAGCGCAACAGACTGTGAAGCGGTTGAGTCTCAGTGGGAGTAGATTGAGCCGGTGCTGTCGATGCCCTGGATGCTTACGCGCAGGTTACGGCAGCTGGAGTTGTTGAGAAATTCGACACGGGCCTTGCCGTCGGGACCGGTTGTCAGCAATGGATTCCAGTAGAGAGTGCGACGTAAGTCGGGATCATCCAGTAGATCGGGACGGTCTATGTTCTGAAATTCTTCAGGGATGGTATAGCCCTCGATTGTTTGCAGGCGCGTGCCTTTTCCTGGAGGACCGGTGCGCTTTTCGTTGGTTTCGATAAGTACGGCACACCCGTATCTCGCGTCAATGTTGAAAAGATCATTTGTGCGCGGATCGGCATATTTCAGCATCGTTACCGGATCTTCGGTGACGTAGATGGATTTGATCGATTCGAGATACAGAAAGGTGTAGTTGAGAGAATCCTCTTCATTGGTTGTCTTGTAGTCGATTACAAGGAGAGCGGGTTTGGTTTTATAATAGAGCTTGGGCTCGGTGTCGGTGAAACGGATCGAGAAACTTTTATTTATGGTTTTGAGCATTGAAAGCAGATCCTGACCCACGATCTCACTCTTGTCGGCCAGATCGCCGAGTTCTTCAGCCACGTCGTAGTGCACTACCGATTTTGACCGGGCTCTGTATATTTCGGCTTCGCGCCGGTTTTTCCCTTTCACCACTACCTCTTTCAGCTTGATTGATTTGTCGGAGGCCTGATCCGGGAGTGGGTCAATATCTTCGTAGGCAATGGAATCCATGTCGCCCGATGGCAGGTCTGTAGCTGCTACGGTGTAGTCGCTCACTGTCATCTCGGCGGGTTCGTATCTGCGCGGGTCGGGTGAGAACAGACGGTCGAGGAGAATGCGATGATCCTTTTTCTTCCCCTTTTCGCGGACCGACATGAGCAGATCCCATTTTCCATTGAAGTCATAGCTCATGTAGAAACGTCCGCAACTGTCGGTCGTCAGTAGAGCTGTGAAATTATGCCTGAGCGAATCGGGCACATTCTTTTCGGAGAGGATGACCGAGAGGTCGACATTCGGTTTGGGAATGCTCCGGACAAACGAAACCACCTTACCCTGCATGTCGATGGCCTCCTCCGGATCATACCGGTGAGTGAGTGGATTGACACCAGCCATCTCCTCCCATGAGTAGCAGCGCCAGCCTGAAACCATCATGAGCAGGTCGAGATTGCGGCGGTCGGTATCGGAATCGTTCTGGAAGTATTGCATCGGGTTGCGCACATAACCTTTGATCTCCGACATGAGCAGGAGGTCGGCAAGGGCGCCGCCCTGATAGTCTACAGCATGGTCGCCATCGGTGACAGAGACCGACAGTGGGAGCATCGCTGAGGGATTATTATCAGTATCTGTCGCTGTGATGTCAAGCGCGACCGGCCCATTGGGATTCTCTTCTGGAATTTCTATGGTGGCTGCCAGCCGTCCATAGCCGCCGTTATTGGCAAATATCATGCGTTCGGCCAGAGTGTGACCGTCGGGACCGAACAATGTTATTACTGATACGCCTGACGGCATCTCGCGGCTGCTCATTCTGACGGTTCTCGTCTTGGCGGGATCAATAAATGAAAATGACCATAGGGCTCCGCGGATGCTCACAGCCATACCCGTAATGCCGGAGGTGCCGGTGCCTTTGCCGGGATGAACAGTCACAAATATGCTGTCGGGATGCGAGAGATTGTCTACGTTTAGTCCTATGCCGTCTTCCGCAACAGCGGGAAGGTCGAACTTGTGCTCGTGATTGTCGTTGACACGGGTGATGACCGCTTTATAGCGTCCGGATAGGGCGGGGGTGAGCTCAAAGACCCCGCGCCCCTCGTGTAGGGTGCGGATCTCGGCCACGGCCATTCCGGTGGCTTCGTCGATCACCTGGCCCGACGCTTCGAGCGGCACACCGCTTTTCCCCGTGATCTCAAAAGCTACTTTTGACGGGACATCCGCAATAAGCCTGCCACCTTCGGGAAAAAATCTCATTGACATACCGGACCCAGTTTTGGTCTGCGGACGCGATCCTGGATATTTGGATGTGTGGCGTATCATTTTCCGGTTGGAGAAGTCGCCCGGCCTCTTCGGCTGATCAAATACCGGGATCACTCTGGAATAGATAGCGGCCTCGCCGAAATTAAGCATATATTTCGTGTAGGCCCGGATTTCGTAAAATCCTGAATAAAACGGCACGTGGTTGAGGTTGAACGCTCCGTGACATCTACCGTTTTGGATCCGCAGGGTCTGGTGCGCGATTATGTTACCGCGCGGATTGAGAAGCTCGACATAAAGTGTGTGACTCAGGGGAGTGGGAGCGTTGGTGATTCCGTCGACAACATAGCACTGAAACCAGATTTTATCGCCCTTGAAGTATCCGGTATTGTCCAGATGGACCGAGACCTTTTCCCTCGGCATCCTTTCGGCAAACGACATTGCCTGATTGACAAGAGCTCTTATCGCTGCCTTACTACCGTCAGGGGAGGCGGCAGTTGTCCGGCCGAGCGTGACAAGTGTCAGCAGGAGGAAGGCAATGAGTCGAAAGGTAGTTGGGCGGAGCATACCGGTCTTGAGGCTTATCTGTTATGAGAATTATATGCGTAAAAATAAGGATAATATCTTTGAAAATGATTTGGTTAACAATATTTAACGGCTCGACAGGGGTAAGCGCTTGATAATAAGGAGTATAATACTGATTGGTATTGAGGGGACTTATAAAAAAGTGAGCCCTGTAAGTCATGCATAAGCCGACTTACAGGGTTCAAAAAATAGAGTCAATCTGGGTTATTCCTCGTACTTCTTCACGATCACGGTGGCATTGTGGCCGCCGAAGCCGAAGGCGTTGGAGAGTGCAGTGCGCACGGTGCGCTGCTGAGCCTTGTTGAAGGTGAAGTTGAGGTTATAGTCGATGTTTGGATCGATGTCGTCGTCGGCGTGGTTGATGGTGGGAGGAACGATGTCGTTTTCCACGGCCTTGATGCTGAACATGGCCTCAAGTGCGCCGGTGGCACCGAGGAGGTGGCCGGTCATCGACTTGGTCGACGAGATGTTGAGCTTGTAGGCATGGTCGCCAAACACTTCCTTAATGGCTTTCACTTCGCCGATATCGCCCACGGGAGTGGAGGTGCCGTGAACATTGATGTAGTCGATGTCTTCGGGAGTCATGCCGGCATCATCAAGAGCCATGCGCATCGAGAGGATAGCGCCGAGGCCTTCGGGGTGAGTGGCGGTGAGGTGGTAAGCGTCGGCGCTCATGCCGCCGCCTACAACTTCGGCGTAGATCTTGGCGCCGCGTGCTTTGGCGTGCTCCAGCTCCTCAAGGACGAGGATGGCTGCGCCTTCGCCCATCACGAAGCCGTCGCGCGAGCCTGAGAAAGGACGCGAAGCGGTTTCGGGCGAATCATTGCGGGTAGAGAGCGCGTGCATGGCGTTGAAGCCGCCCACACCGGCGGGATAGATGGCAGCTTCGGCACCACCGGTGACGAAAGCGTCGGCCTTGCCCAGACGGATATAATTGAAGGCGTCGATGATGGCATTGTTTGACGATGCGCAGGCACTCACCACGCCGTAGTTGGGGCCATGGTAGCCATACTCCATCGAAACGTGGCCTGAAGCGATGTCGGCAATCATCTTGGGGATGAAGAAGGGATTATACTTCGGGCCTTTGTCTTCATTGATGGCATAGTATCCTGCTTCCTCCTCGAAGGTGTGGAGGCCGCCGATACCGGCGGCAACGATTACGCCTACGCGGTTGCGGTCGAGGTTGGGAGCATCCTCAAGGCCTGAATCCTCCACGGCCTGACGGGAGGCCACGAGAGCATACTGGGCATAGAGGTCGAGCTGACGGAGCTTCTTGCGGTCGATGTGGTCGGCACCGTTGAAGCCCTTTACCTCACAGGCAAACTGGGTCTTAAATTTCGAGGCGTCGAAATGCGTGATGGGTGCTGCGCCGCTTTTGCCCTCGAGGGCGGCTGCCCAGGTGGTGGCCACATCATTGCCCAGGGGGGTGATGGCGCCGAGACCGGTCACTACTACTCTTTTAAGTTCCATATTGTATAGGAGGAAAAATAGTCGGGATAAAATGAAAGGGGGAGAAAAAAGGAAAGCCGGCACCCGCCCGAGGGGCGCATGCCGGGCTGTGGTATTGCTGTGTTTGCTGTCTCTTAGCTTTCAGCTATTTATGGATGTCAGCTTATTCAGCAGCGTTGGCTTCGATGTAAGCGATAGCGTCGGCTACGGTCTTGATGCTTTCGGCCTTCTCGTCGGGGATCTCAATGTTGAACTCCTTCTCAAACTCCATGATGAGCTCTACGGTGTCGAGGCTGTCTGCACCGAGATCGGTGGTGAAGCCGGCTTCGGGCTTAACTTCGTTTTCGTCCACGCCGAGCTTGTCGACGATAATCTCTTTTACACGATTTGCAATATCTGCCATTGTTCCTTATTTTAGATTAGTGAAATCAATTTCTGGCTGCAAAGTAACACAAAATTTTCCTAATAGGGAAATATTTCGTTAATAACTTGCGCTCCGTCATTGGAAAAACTGCCCTACAGGGGCATCTTATTGGGATTCTAAAGATGTTAAATTGTGTTAATAGGGCTCCATTCTGCTATTTGGCCCTAACAAAAACAATCCGCATGTGTTGATAATGTCGAGGAACCTCACTTGCGCGCGTGGCGTTTCCGTTCAATTCATTGTGTTATTCATAATATTGTGTTTTCAGACTTATCCATTCTCTGAATCATGCGCCAAAACTTTCTCGTTCTGCTCTCGCTCCTCACTCTGGCTATCCTTGCGGCAATGCCTGCATGCACCAGAAGATTTCAGACTGCCTCCGACAATAATGAGGAGGGCAGTGTGGTGGCGACAGTGGCTGCCGACCCCGACGGCAGCGGGATTGATTCGCTGCCCTTGCGCGCGATGCTCGTCAGCGCTACCCGGGCTTATTCTTTCGCCATGGAGGGCGAGCAATATTATTACACGATCTCGGTGTCGGCCGAGTGGCCACTGAAGATAGGCGATTTCTCGCTCAAGGCTTTGCAGGACACCCTCCTGGCTGCGGCTTGTCCGAAGTGCGACAACGGCGATCTCGAACAGACGCTGACCGATTATCTGCTTGACACGGTCGGAATCGTTTCCGGCCCTGCGGAGACCATCGCGCCCGGCGATGTGCCCGTGGCCGACTCCAACGTATGGACTCTCGCAACCCACATTGAGCGCATAGCTCTTACGCCACGCTATGTATCCTACTTCATCACCTCCTCATCTTATCTCGGAGGAGCGCATCCCAACACGGCTGTGACCCCTGTCACATACGATCTTAAGGCTGGGCGACCCGTGACGGCTTCGACGCTCTTTGTGCCGGGCAGCGAAGAAAAACTTCTCTCGGTGATCACTGGCAATCTTGCCGATGCGGAGGGCTGCAATCCCGACCATCTCACCTCAGCCGGATTTTTTACCGACACACTGCCCATGCCCTCCGGAATGTATCTTGATTCATCAGGCATGATCATCTTTCAGTACGGTCAGTATGAGATAGCTCCATACTCAAAGGGCATCATCCATGTCAGCGTGGCTCCTTCTCAGGTCCTGACTATCCTTACCCCCCAAGCCGCCGCCCTTTTAGCGCAATAAATTTGCGATTAAAGATAGGCTCTCGCCTAACTTTTGGTCAATCGCAGGGGCTTTCTCCTGACGCTCACAGTCTTATTCGTTTATGGTCCCTGTGCAATTAGGGTAATCAGGGCAGCCCCAGAAAGATTGTCCTTGCCGACTACCTCGTTTGATCAACCGCCGAAGCATTGATTTTCCACATTTTGGACAGGTGGGCGCTCCTTCACTTGCAGCTTTTTCTTGTCTGGACTCAATTCTTGCTTTGGTCAGGTTTTCAGCAAACCCGCCTTGTTGTTTGAAGTCACGGAGCTGGGCTGTAAGCATATTGGTCAACATGGCATTGATCTTCAGGCAAAGCACAATAAGACAGTTGGCGGCATCGGCAGCAGATCCGCGCTCAAAAAAACAGTCAAATCGGCTGCACTGCTTTGTTATATGAGCAATGCTGTCGGAGATGAAGTTCTCGCTGTAAGAAGGCTTGTCAAGTTGCAGGTTGATTACACCCTGAAAACGTCGGTCATCAGTAGTCCAGGCTTTAAGGGAATGGCGCATCATGTAATTCATGAAATCTCCCATCAGTTCATGGCTGCTTGCCCGCGCCACGTCAGTAAGGCGCATCTCTGTTTCAAGCGAAGTTTCGTGGCGACCGGAACCCTCAGCTATATTGGCACGTATTGAGCGGGCTGCTTGGGTCATCTGATCGTAAAGTCGGTGGCCAGGGTCTATCCGGTAGTCGATAAATCGGTCGCAAAACCGCTGGGTGGAGATTTCAATTATGTTGGCGAGGACCCAGGAATTGAGCCAGAAATATGATGGCGCAGAGCTGAATTTTATTGACATTAGGTTTGCGGTTGGTCAGTTGGACAAATTGACATTTAGACAATTTGACGGGAGGCATGCAAAGCTACTAAGAAAAATCAGAAAGTCAAGGGGGCCGGGGTGAAGTTTTTTCGCTGTTGGCTGACTGATCTTTGGGCGAGAATGAGTATCTTTGCGGTCATAAAGGGACCGGGGTCAGCATCCGGCCCCGCTACTCATTCATTGACAATATGATTACCGACAGCAACTGCGGCGACGAAAGCCGCTATGACGAAGTGCTCTCCACTACCGGGAGACTCCTGGCCGATACTTCAGGAATCGGAGGTCTGTGGCTCAGCGACGGCGGGGGCGAACCTCTGCCGAGTGCCTCCGATATCAAGCGGATCGTGGGGCTTTGCCGTGCGCTGATCTTTCCCGGCTTTTTCGGCGATGCCAATGCCACGGAGCGCAATCTTGCGTTTCATGTCGGGCTGTGGCTTGAAGAGCTCCACCGGCTGCTGTCGGTCCAGATCGCTGCCGGAATATGTTTCGGAGCAGGAGCCGGATGTCCGCCTCTCAAGAAGCTCAGGAGAGACTCGTCTGCGATGGCCACTTCGTTTATTGAAACGCTGCCGGAGCTGCGGCGTCTCCTTATGGCCGACGCCGAGGCCACTTTCCGTGGTGATCCGGCTGCAATTAGTGTCAATGAGGTCGTGTTCTGCTATCCCGGCCTTAAAGCAACGGCCAACTACCGCATCGCTCATGAACTTTACAGGCTCGGCGCCCAGGTGGTGCCCCGCATGATCACGGAGATGGCTCACAGCGAGACGGGGATCGACATTCATCCCGGCGCTACGATAGGCGAGGGGCTCATGATCGACCATGGGTCGGGTGTGGTGATCGGCGCCACGGCCATTATCGGTCGTAATGTCCGTATCTATCAAGGTGTTACTCTCGGAGCGCGTAGTTTCCCGACCGATGAGGATGGAAATGCCATCAAGGGCATAGCCCGCCATCCGGTGATAGGCGACGATGTAGTGATCTATTCCAATTCAACTCTTCTTGGCCGCATCAACGTGGGCAACGGGGCCGTCATCGGCGGCAATCTCTGGATCACATCGGATATCGCTCCGGGCGAGCGCATCATCCAGGCTCCGGCGTCTGACAAGATTATAAGAAAATAATAAGACAAAACAGAAAGATATATGGAAAATAACGGGCAGCAGACTCCGGTCGAGACCGCCGGGCAGCAGTCTCAGGAGCGGTTTGCTATGGTTGCCAAGACGTTTCAAGGTCTGGAAGATATCCTTGCCGACGAGATCCGTGCGCTCCCCGGCGCTGTCAATGTTGAGCCTGGACGCCGGAGTGTGACGTTTGACGGTACGCTCGAAACGATGTATCGCGCCAACATGCAGTGCCGGACAGCCCTGCGCATCCTCAAACCGATATGCTGCTTCACGGCAGCCGACCCCGACGAGCTCTATTCGAGGGCCAAAGATTATGACTGGGGCTCGATCCTCAACCTCGACTCTACGTTTTCGATTGATTCCGGAGCGGTCTACAGCGATGAGTTCACCAATTCGCGCTATGTCACCTACAGGGTCAAGGATGCCATTGTAGACTGGTTTCAGGACCGCTACGGCGAGGGTCAGCGCCCGGGAGTAAGGTTGCAGGATGCCGATATATCCGTCAATGTCCACATAGCCGGCAGCGATGTCACCATCAGCCTCGATTCGTCGGGCGAGAGCCTGCACAAACGTGGCTACCGGGTGGCACAGACCGAGGCGCCCATCAACGAGGTGCTTGCCGCGGGCATAATCCTGCGCAGCGGGTGGCGGGGTGATCAGCCTTTTGTCGACCCGATGTGTGGCTCCGGCACATTCCTCATCGAGGCTGCCCTTATAGCCGCCGGCATCATGCCGGGTGTCTACCGCAAGAAATTTGCTTTCGAGACCTGGCCCGACTTTGACCGGGATCTGTTTGAGAGCATATACAACGACGACAGCGCCGAGCGCACCCCCACCTGCGGGATCTACGGCGCCGACATATCCCCCAAAGCTATCGCCATTGCCGAGCGCAACATCAAGCAGGCGGGAGTGGGGCGTTACATCACATTGGAGACAAAGGCCCTGAGCAAATGGACCGAGGCTCCGGAGGAGGGGCGTCCCGGTGTGCTGGTGACCAATCCCCCCTACGGAGAGCGCATCAGCGTGGAGGATATGAACGGACTCTATGCCCTGATAGGGTCAAAGCTGAAGGAGCTCTTCAAGGGCTATCATGCCTGGATCATCGGCTACCACGACGAATATTTCAATGAGATAGGGCTCAGGGCATCGTTCAAGATGCCGGTGCTCAACGGCAAACTCGAGTGTGAGCTGAGGGAATATATCCTTTTTGACGGCGACATGAAGAGTTTCAAGGCTTCGGGCGGCTCCACCACTACCGAGGCACGTCGTCCCGAGAAGCCACGTGGCAAGTCGGGCCGTGATGTGGCGCCGAAAGGTCAGTCGCGGGGAGCCGGAGCAAACAAGAAGCGGGGCGATCTTCCCGCGGGCAAGCGTTTCGATCGCAAACCGCGCTTCGAGCGTCAATCCAGAGACAACGCTGAAAATGTCGAGAGTGAAAATCCGCTCGCACGCCGCCACAGCGCTGCCGCATTGCGGATGCTTGTTGACAAACAGCCCTCGATTCCGGCCGATAGCTCCACCCCCGGTGCCGGCAAGGTTGTGATGCGCAGCCGCAAAGGCTGGAAGCGCAAAGACTGATCGCAGCCCTATCATTTATTCCCCCTTTTCTATCACCCATCTTTCAAAAAACTATCTTACTCGTATGAATATATTGCTCCTTGGCTCCGGAGGCCGCGAAAGCGCCCTTGCCTATAAGATAAGCCGCAGCCCGCTCTGCACCCGTCTGTTCATTGCTCCCGGCAACGGCGGCACAGATGCCTACGGCACAAATATCATCCTCAAACCTACTGATTTCGAGGCTGTGGCCGCAGTGGTGGAGCGCGAGAATATCGACCTTCTCGTGGTTGGCAATGAGGATCCTCTCGTAGCCGGAATCCGCGACTTCTTTGCCTCACGACGCCCTGAGCTCCTGATCGTAGGCCCCGGTGCCGACGGTGCCGCTCTCGAGGGCAGCAAGGATTTTGCCAAACAGTTTATGATGGAGATGGGGATCCCGACGGCGGCCTACCGCTCCTTCACCGCCGACACCCTCGCCGAGGGTGAGGCGTTTCTCGAGACTCTTCAGCCCCCTTACGTGCTCAAGGCTGATGGACTGGCTGCCGGCAAGGGAGTGCTGATAGTGCCAACGCTCGAAGAGGCTAAGGCCGCTCTCAAGGAGATGCTCTCCGGAATGTTTGGAGGCGCGAGCGCTACAGTCGTGATCGAGGAGTTTCTCAGCGGCATTGAGTGCTCGGTTTTTGTCCTGACGGATGGTAAGGGCGGCTACAGGATCCTGCCCGTTGCCAAGGACTACAAGCGCATTGGCGAGGGCGATACCGGCCCGAACACCGGTGGCATGGGTGCCGTCAGTCCGGTAGTGTTTGCCGACGACGTGTTTATGAAAAAAGTTGAGGAGCGTATAGTTGTTCCCACCCTTGAGGGTCTGCGTCGCCGCGGCATCGATTACCGCGGATTCATCTTCCTCGGCCTGATCAATGTCAAGGGCGAGCCGATGGTGATTGAATATAATGTCAGGATGGGCGATCCCGAGACTGAGGCCGTCATGCTTCGTGTCGCCTCTGATCTTGTGCCGGCGCTTGTAGGCGCTGCCAAGGGCGAGCTCGGCGATGTAGCTCTCGAACATGATCCCCGTGCTGCCGTCACCGTCATGGCCGTGAGCGGCGGTTATCCCGGTAGCTATCCAAAAGGCAAGGAGATAACGGGTCTCGACAAGATAGACACGGAGGTAACGGTGCCCTTCCATGCCGGGACAACTCGTGATGCCGACGGACGCCTCGTCACCTCCGGTGGCCGTGTGATTGCGTTCAGCAGCCTTGGCAATACTGTCGGGGAGGCTCTCGACCGTTCGTTCAAAGCCATAGAGACGGTAGATTTCGACGGTAAATATTATCGCCATGACATAGGTGCGGATCTGCTGCGCCTTGCCGCAAACTGAGATTAGGCAGTGAAATTCAATCCTCTCCCGCTTGTGCGCCTGGTAGGATCGCGTTCATTCGCGATCGTGCTGGTTCTGGCGTCTGTCGCAGTGACGCTGCTGGGATATTTCCCGGCCGGAGAGGAGGTGACCCCTATCGTCGGCTCGGAATTCGGTTTGCCGCTTCCCTCGCAGTGGTTCGGCGGTCCGGTGACATCCCTCATCGCCGGACTGGCTGCCGACTTCCTCGTCATGGCCGGGATAGTGTCGCTCGTAAGGATCTTCAATCTCATCCGCGGACTCCGCGGTGGGGGCACACTCTGTGCGGCTCTGTATATGCTCATGGAGGGTGCCCGTCCGGCTGCCGGAGCCTTCACTTCAGCCAATCTGCTGGTGTTGGTTATCCTCATGTCGACGTTTCTGCTCTACAGCGCCTACCTCTGTCCGGAGCGGACGCGACGGCTCCTGCTCGTTTTCGTGCTGGTCGGGACGGGTACTCTGTTCTACTATGGCTTTATACCCTATCTGCTCGTTATGGCGATCGGATGTTTCCAGATGCGTGTGATGAGTCTGCGGACCATCATTGCGATGATAGCGGGTACTCTGGTTCCTTACTGGGTGCTGTATGCGTTCGGTGTGATCGACTTTCACGATTTCATGATGCCCGATCTGATCAATCTGCTTCTGCCAGGGCCTCTCAGCAGTGTGCTTCAGATCACTGCCGCCACTTTAGTGGCAGTTGTCGTGGGAGTTGCGACCGGTTTTCTGGATGTCCTTCAGGTCTATGCCCGCAATGCCCGGACCAGAGCATTCTTCGGCCTCTTTGCCGTCACCGGAATCGTCACAGTGATCCTCTGCGTGGTTGATTTCACGCATATCGACTTTTATGTGCCTCTGCTCAATCTCATTGCTGCCTATTTCGTGACTCTTCTCTACAGTTTCCGTCAGCGTCATAGTCTTGGTGCCGGCACGGTGGCTATTGTCATTCTCACCCTTTCGTTTGCAGTGCTTTATATATGGAAGCTGATCGCCCCGTACATGTAATCATCGAGAGCCGCATCCCGTTTGTCGACGACCGCCTCGACGGCATAGCGCGTGTGACCCGGCTCGCTCCGGAAGAATTCACCCCCGAGGCCGTGGCCGACGCCGATGCCCTGATCGTCAGAACCCGCACCAAGGTCGACGGCTCGCTCCTGAGCGGATCGAAGGTGAAGTTTGTAGCTACGGCTACCATCGGCACCGACCATATCGACATGGACTGGTGCCGTGAAAACGGGGTTGTGGTTGCTAACGCTCCCGGATGCAATGCCCCCGGAGTAGCCCAATATGTGCTTTCAAGCATAATCGAGCAGGGGTATGCGATCGGGCCTGACACCACACTCGGCATTGTCGGGGTAGGACACGTCGGCAGTATCGTGGAGCGATGGTCGCGTGCCCTCGGCCTCAATGTCTTACTATGCGATCCTCCTCGGGCGAGAGCGGAGGGGGCGGAAGGATTTGTAGGAATTGACGAAGTGGCTCGTAAGGCCGACATCATCACATTCCACACCCCGCTCGCCGACAGCGGTCCCGACGCAACGCGCCATCTCATTTCTGAAAGTTTTTTGGCCGCGTGCGAGAGAAAACCTTTGATAATTAATGCAGCCCGTGGAGCCGTGGCCGATACGGCAGCGCTGATAAAGGCTGTTGAAGACGGACAGATAGTGAGACCCGTAATCGACTGTTGGGAAGGAGAACCACACATTTCAGAGCAACTGATGGCGCTTGCTTCCGTGGCCACGCCGCATATAGCCGGCTACTCATTTGAGGGAAAGGTACGGGCCACCCAGATGGCTCTCGACGCCTTCACCGGTTATTTCGGTCTTCCTCAGGCCCGACCGCTCGACGGTGTCGACATGACTGTGGCCGACTCACCATCCGCCGCTTCTATTGCCGCCTCATACTCACCCGCAGCCGATACGGCAGCATTGTTGGCCGCTCCCGCATCGTTCGAGACCCTCCGAAACACTTACCACTACCGCAAAGAACCCAGATAAGATATTTCTTACTTCATGAAAAACGTGATAATAAAGTATGCCCTGTTGTCTGCCCTGATCGTGATGTGTTGCGGAGTGGTGGCGGCAGAGAATCGTTGGGATATTGAGAATGAACGTACTATAAAGTGGACAAACGACGGGCGCGCTCATTCCGATCATATCGAGATGGCCGGTAAGGAGGTGGCGTGTGTGCTGCGCTATGGAATTGCCGCCGACAGCAGCTTTGTTCTCAACACAAGCATGATATGGCCGCTGCTGCGCACGCTACCCGACAATACTAATGCCAGCCTTATGAGGCGGTTTGACTGGAATCCGATAGACCTGATCAATGTCAACGGCCGATCAATTTCCGATGATAAGGTGACCGACATCCGGCTCCACGGCATGATGGAGGTTAACAGCAACTTTACGTTTCATCGCGGCGGCAAGGGTGCACTCAAGCGGATTTATTTCCCGTCGGCCGACCGCCCTGCGCTCGTCGAGGCATATACGGTTTACAACACCGGGGAAAAGCCTATGACGGTCGAGATTCCCGAAACAAGGATTGTGACCCGCACCGACTCGGCCAAGGGGCGCTATGGCTCCTATTCGCTCGTCGCGACAATCGACAAGGCCGGTTCCTTTGCCGTTGCGCCAGGCGACTCGCTTCAGTTCACTGCAACCATCAGCGGATATAAGGCTGGAGAGCCGGAGATGATGGTCGATGTGGCCGACGAGATGGCAAAACGGAGTGCGATGCTCGATATGCTGGCCGACAATCTGGTGCTTGAAACTCCCGACGAGGTGATCAACACCATGTTTGGCTTCTCGAAGATAAGGGCTTGCGAGAGCATTTTCGACACCGATGGAGGCCCGATGCACGGCCCCGGAGGCGAGGCGTATTATGCTGCGATATGGGCCAATGACCAGGCCGAGTATGTCAACCCGTTCTTCCCGTTCACTGGATATGACTATGGTAATGAGTCGGCCATCAACTCATATATGCACTTTGCGCGCTTCATGAACGATGAATGGAAGCCGATTCCCAGCTCGATCATTGCCGAAGGACGCGATATATGGAACGGTGCAGGCGACCGAGGCGACGCTGCCATGATTGCCTATGGAGCAGCCCGCTTCGCCCTCGCCCGCGGCAACCGCGAGGAGGCGCTCAAGCTCTGGCCGCTCATAGAGTGGTGTCTTGAATACTGCCGGCGCAATCTTAACGCCGACGGAGTAGTGGCCTCTGATTCCGACGAGCTCGAAGGGCGTTTCCCGTCGGGCGATGCCAACCTCTGCACCTCGTCGCTCTACTACGATGCGCTGATATCCGCCTCCTATCTTGCCCGCGATTTAGGCATCTCGCCCTCCGCCTCAAAGAAATATATGCAGGAGGCACGCCGGCTCCGCACCAACATCGAGAAATATTTCGGAGCCAACGTGGAGGGCTATGACACTTACGCATATTATAAAGGCAACGATATTCTCCGCGCATGGATATGCATTCCCCTCACCGTAGGGATTGACGACCGCGCTCAGGGCACTATCGATGCACTGTTTTCGCCACGTCTGTGGACAGAAAACGGTCTGCTCACCCAGGCCGGGAGCGAAACGTTCTGGGATCGCTCCACACTCTATGCCCTGCGTGGAGTCTTTGCTGCCGGTGCGACTAATAAAGCAACCGACTACCTGAAGCGATATTCAACCACCCGTCTGCTCGGCGAGCATGTGCCCTACGCCATCGAGGCGTGGCCAGAGGGCAGTCAGCGTCATCTGTCGGCCGAGAGCGGCCTCTATGCCCGCATCATCACAGAAGGATTGTTCGGTATACGCCCTACGGGCTTGCGTTCATTCACCCTCACTCCGCGCTTACCCGAGGGCTGGGACTTCATGCGCTTGCGCGATATTCGAGCCTTCGGAAGTGATTTTTCGATCGAGGTGACCCGCAAGGATGCTGACAGAAATAGGGTGACCGTGACAGAGAATGGCCGCATCGTCCTTGACAAAACTATACCGGTCGGAAAGACGGTCGATGTGAAACTCACAGTAGTAAATCAATAAAGTCAATGGATATGAAAGGGTCCAGACCGAAAGTCGTTACCGATATACTGTCGATGATTCTGACAGTGGCGGCGATCGTTACAGGTTTCATGCTTCACCGCGATGTCTGGCACATACACAACTACGGAAACACGTCGCTGTGGAGTTTTCATGAGGCTGTCGGCCTCGCGCTGACAGTATTGGTCATCCTTCATGGTATCCAACATTCATTCTGGTTTAAGAACTATGCCAGGATCAAGGTGGACCGGAAGCGTGTCACTACTATCTTCCTGATCCTGGGAACACTGTTAGCCCTTACAGGCATCATACTGATGTGTGGCAGTCAATCCGAGACCGTTTCGCATATCCACTATTTCTCAGGCATCCTGTTTACGGCTGTAGCCATCGGACATGTGGCCAAACGCTGGAAAATTTTCAAATCCTTGGCCTGA
>CAYWWE010000015.1:0-32049 GCA_964461785.1 uncultured Bacteroides sp. | reverse complement strand
GACCAATAAGAAAGAGAACAGGTTTTATCAGATGCCCTATTTAACATAATAGTGATTATGGGCAATAAGAATACTGTCATTATTATATATTTCCGAGTGCTGCTTCAAATACAAAGATAAGCAATCCCCAACTTGTATGCATAACAAATGCTCGCTGAAAAACAGCATAATTTCACTGCCAAATAAATAATTGATGATCTTACACCGACCGAGAATACCTCGAAATAAACGCGAAATTTTCGATCAAAAAATTTTCCGTGGAAAATATCGAACTCCTGAAGGCTTTATTTTCTGCCCCGGATCTCTAACATGAGACCGACGACTGATCTGTGAGATCTTATTTCAAAAGCTATTTTTGATATTGAAAATGACCTTAAATCCACACCTCCTGCTGTAGACATAAATCAAGGAGACTGCGGAACTAAATGTGACAACTGCGTTACAAAAATTTCCGAGTTTGACGAACTAATCAAGCAAAGTGAATGTTATAAATACAAACCTAAGAGAAGGCATTATCTCAAAATATGAGATTTTCACTGATTACAAATCCATACTATGTGTTTTCAAAAACACTATCCAGAGGTTTCATATCGCAAATATCGCTTCCGTTTAACATTATTTGCTGATGTAATTATCGAAATTGCATTTGAATAAAACGCAATTTGAAACATTTAGCGTAGAAATTGAAACCGCATTCCCAATAATAATCCATCGTCGCACGCAATAGTTTACTCACCTAAACATGATGTAAAATGTGAATTTCATCGCATTATCATATTTTAACTATTGCCATATCTATTCTGATAACCAGTGTTTTACTAAAATAAATTTAATCTATACTTCAATATTTAACAATAATCGGGCTGAATATGCAATTATTCAGCCCGATAAATTTTTGTATAGAGTTGAAAACCAATCAATGTAGAGGCTATAAGCTATAATTATGGTTTAAATATCGCGGTAAGCTGTTTGAGATGCAAAGGCGAGAAGCAGCGGCGATCGTCATTGATTTGCAAATTCAAAGATTGATTTTGCAAATTCCCATCCGTCAATAACTGTTTGCAAATATGAATTTGCATTTTTGCATCCAAATTTGCAAAATTCCTCGAAAGTGATTACATTTGCATCCGCAAACACCTATAATCATGGATCTCGTTACGCGACTTCGCACATACATTGATCATATCGCTATGCCGGTGACTCAGTTTGCCGACACATGTGGCATCCCCCGCCCTTCTATGTCTCAACTACTTAGCGGCCGGAATAAAAAGGTGAGCAATGAGCTCATCGCGAAAATTCATGATGCTTTCCCTGAGCTTAACGTCTTATGGCTGATGTTTGGCCAGGGAGATATGCTGATAAAAAAAAATAATCCAGTCTCGGAGCCTCAAATCAACGGTTTCAGAGATCAAAACAGCCAGCAAACACTAAAAAGTCAGCATGTTGCGAAGACCGTCGTAGATCTTGGAGACTCCACTCAATTCGGAGTCAGAAAAAATGATGAAGAATATTCGGACGATCTTAAAGCCGAAGCGGACAACCAGTGCGACTCTTCTTCCGAGCCTTTGCCTGTTCAGTCGGCTGTATCTTCAAAACCTTCCGGACAAAAGGTGTCTGAGGGACTTGGGGCGGTGAGGAACATCGTGCAATCTGCCGACCGCTCAAAACGTATAGTCAACATCATCGTATATTATTCAGATAATTCCTTTGAGGCATTCGTGCCGGAGCAAAACTGACCCTTCCCCTGCACTTTTATCCTTTATTGAGTCCGAGATTCTTTGTTTTTCAATAATGAAATAGGCTTAGCAAATGCTGAGCATAAAGTTGTCCCTAAGTTGAACGGATTTGGCTATTAGGAAAATTATAGTTATTTTTGTCGCTCGTAAGAAAAACAGTCTCTAATGAGCGAGAGCAGAGTCCGTAAAGCGGCATCCATATTAAGCGACTATATAATCTGCCGCAAAATGCGACAGACGCAAGAGCGCATATCCATCATGACAACAGCGATTGATATGCCCTCACATTTCTCATCGGTCGATCTGGCGAATGCTCTCAGAGATAAAGGCGAAAGACTTAGTCTGACCACCGTCTATTCCACCCTTACAATTCTGGTTGATGCGGGTATCTTGCGTCGCATTACGTTCGACTCCAAAGTTCCCCTATATGAATGTTCGCCGCGTCTGGGCGGGAATAGCCGAACGCGGCGTTCCCATCATCATCTGGTTTGCACATCATGTGGCAAAATAACTGAATCGCGTGAACCCGATATCTCGCCTGTGGAAATTCATAAAATGATGGGGCGCTCCGGAGCAGGATTCGAGCCAAAGGATATTTCGCTTATCGTCTACGGCTTGTGTCGCAGATGCACCCGACGCACCGCTTCCCCTCGGTTATCACCAACGACAAATAAATAATAATTACTATACCTCCCATTCATCTATTAAAAGATATGAAAGTTGACGTTTTGCTCGGCCTCCAGTGGGGCGACGAAGGAAAAGGCAAGGTAGTAGATGTTCTGACTCCCCGCTACGATGTTGTGGCGCGTTTTCAGGGTGGCCCGAATGCCGGTCATACACTTGAGTTTGAGGGAAAGAAATATGTACTGCGTTCCATTCCCTCCGGAATCTTCCAGGACGGACAGACCAACATCATAGGCAATGGCGTAGTGCTTGATCCTATACTTTTCAAAAAAGAAGCAGAGGAACTCCTTGCATCCGGAATAGATCTGCGAAAGATCCTTAAGATCTCCCGAAAAGCTCATCTCATCCTGCCGACTCACCGCCTGCTCGACGCTGCCTACGAAGAGGCCAAGGGCGGCGCTAAAATAGGCACTACCGGCAAAGGCATCGGCCCGACCTATACCGACAAAATCTCAAGAAACGGCGTGCGCCTCGGCGACACCCTTCTCCCCGACTGGAAAGACCGCTACAGAGCCGCTATCGATCGCCATATCGCAATACTTGAGTCGTTGGGCGCTAAACCTGATCTCACGGAGATTGAGCAGGAATGGCTCGACGCCGTTGAGTATCTCCACCAGTATGACATTGTTGACTCAGAGCATCTCGTCAACAAACTCCTGGCCGAGGGTAAGAGCATCTTGTGTGAAGGTGCACAGGGCACTCTCCTCGATGTCGATTTCGGATCATATCCATTTGTCACATCCTCAAACACTATAACTGCCGGAGCATGCTCTGGCTTAGGTGTTGCCCCCAATAAGATCGGCGAAGTGTTTGGCATCTTCAAAGCCTACTGTACGCGCGTAGGTTCAGGCCCCTTCCCCACCGAGCTCCACGACGAGACTGGCGCCCTAATCCGTAAGCTCGGCCATGAGTATGGAGCAGTGACCGGACGCGAGCGCCGCTGTGGTTGGATCGATCTGGTAGCGCTGCGTTATTCCATTATGATCGATGGTGTGACACAGCTCATAATGATGAAGAGTGATGTGCTTGATGGCTTTGACGAGATCAAGGCATGTGTGGCTTATAAGATAAATGGCGTGGAGACCCGCGACTTCCCCTTCACTCTCGACGGTGTTGAAATCGAGCCCGTCTATGTCACTATCCCCGGTTGGAAGACCGATATGACCGGAATGAAAAGCGAGGATGAGTTCCCCGAAAATTTCCGTAAATATGTCGATTTCCTCGAAAAGGAGCTTGCCACACCCATCACTATAGTTTCGATCGGTCCCGACCGTGAGCAGACAATTGTCCGAAATAAAAAATAAAGAGTTCTTTTTTCAAAACTCCATCCTTAAAGAAATACCATAGAAACCTAAAATCAAATCATCATGGCAAAAGTAAAACCCTTCAAGGGTATTCGTCCCCCGCGTACAATGGTCGAAGAAGTTGCTTCTCGCCCCTACGATGTCCTTAATTCCGAGGAAGCCCGAGCCGAAGCGGCTGGAAATCCAAAGAGCCTCTATCATATCATCAAGCCCGAGATCGATTTTGAGCCGGGAACAGATGAGCATGACCCTCGCGTATACGACCGGGCCGTTGCCAACTTCCATAATTTCATGGACGAGGGATGGCTCGTCAAAGACGAAAAGCCTCACTACTATATCTACGCCCAGACCATGGACGGGCGCACCCAATACGGCATCGTCCTTGCGGCATGGGTCGAAGACTACATGACCGGCAGGATCAAGAAGCATGAGCTCACCCGCCGCGATAAAGAGGAAGACCGCATGAAACACGTCCGCATCAACAATGCCAACATTGAGCCGGTTTTCTTCGCTTTCCCCGACAATTCTGTTCTGGAAGAGGTGATCTCAACTGTGACTAAAGAGAAGCCCGAATATGACTTTGTCGCTCCTGATGGTTTCGGCCACACATTCTGGGTGATTGATGAAGCCCTGAATGATAAGATCACCAAAGCATTTGAGGATATCCCCTATCTCTATATCGCTGACGGACACCACCGCACTGCCGCCGCAGCCCTTGTCGGCGCTGAAAAGGCAAAAGGTAATCCCGATCATCATGGCGGCGAGGAATATAATTATTTCCTGGCCGTGGCATTCCCTGCCTCACATCTCAAGATCATTGACTACAACCGCGTTGTCAAGGATCTCAACGGTCTCACCCCCGAGCAGTTCCTCGATCGTCTGCGTGAAAACTTCACCGTCGAGGACAAAGGCACTGAGATCTACCGACCGGAAGCTCTCCACAACTTCTCGCTCTATCTCGATGGCCATTGGTATAGCCTGACAGCCCTTCCCGGTCGTTTCAATGATGCTGACCCCATTGGTGTTCTTGATGTGACCATCTCCTCAGATCTCATCCTGAGAGACATCCTCAACATTACAGATCTTCGTTCCGACAAACGTATTGATTTCGTCGGTGGCATACGAGGACTCGGCGAACTCAAACGCCGTGTCGATTCTGGCGAGATGGCAATGGCCCTCGCTCTGTATCCTGTGTCAATGGATCAGCTGATGAACATCGCCGATACCGGCAATATCATGCCTCCCAAGACCACATGGTTTGAGCCCAAACTCCGCTCCGGTCTTGTGATCCATTCTCTCGAAGATTGATAGATGCCTCTATCTCCACCCTTTCCTGTCGCCCCGCCGAGCGAGCCTTTCAGCATTCCGTCGAAGGTCTACTTCCGACACTCGTTCGGCAGGGCGAAAGGAAGAGTGACCATTGCAATCACCGGTGCCATTATCGCCGGGTTAGTCATAGCTGCAGTATGGACACACGATCTTCGGTTTCTGTTAGTGGCTCTGATGGTCTTATTCATCGCAGTGCCTATGGTTATGGCCATGGTCTACTTTGGAATCATCTTGTCGCCCGAAGCGGCCCGAACGACGCTTCTCCATACGGTTGAACTCTGTCAGGATGGCTCGATAAAGATCGAGTATATTCATGACGACGGCACGGGCGATGACCATTATTGCCCCCGGATACCAGTCCCATCCGAAACAATTAATTCTGAAGAAATTCAATCTTTTACCATTTCCGAAAGATTCTTTGTATATCGGCTTAAGTCAGGGCGTTTGCTGATTGTGCCTAAAAATGTTGTCAATCTTCCCCCTGAAGTGTATTGTCATTTCAGAGAATTTGACTAATTTTGCGATCTCAAACAATCCCCTCTCCCCCTACAATGTAAATCCTCACATCCACATATCGCATGGTTGTATTTTTCAAACACGGAGCCTCACGCATTATTGCAGTAGACACCGATCACGATTTCTCACCGTCCGAACTGGAAAAGCTCTCATGGCTTTTTGACGGCGCCCGTCCTATTATCAACGAGTCAATCAAAGGACGCTTTATCGGACCCCGTAAAGAAATGATAACTCCTTGGAGCACTAATGCCGTAGAAATCACCCGAAATATGGGCGTTGACGGTATAAGTCGCATCGAGGAGTTTTTTGTTGTCCGTGGCAAAGAGGCTTCCTATGACAAGATGCTTCAGAGATATTATCCTGATGGTATCGACGCAAGTATCTTTGAGCTTGACAAGGAGCCCGATCCTATAGTCTATATCACGGATATCCATGAATACAACCAAAGCGAGGGTCTGGCACTCTCGCCCGAAGAAGAGAAGTATCTGTCGGATCTCTCCGAGAGACTTGGCCGCCCGCTCACAGATAGCGAGGTTTTCGGCTTCTCTCAGGTTAATTCCGAACACTGCCGCCATAAGATCTTCAACGGTACATTCGTAATTGATGGCGAGGAGAAGCCCATGAGCCTTTTCAAACTCATCAAAAAGACTTCCCAGACCAACCCCGGCGGACTTGTGTCGGCCTACAAGGACAATGTTGCTTTCGTAAAAGGCCCGGAGATCGAGCAATTCGCTCCCTCCGATCCCTCGCAGCCCTCATATTTCGGTGTCAAGCCGATCTCGACCGTCCTCTCGCTCAAAGCAGAGACTCACAATTTCCCCACCACAGTAGAGCCCTTCAATGGAGCTGCAACCGGTTCAGGTGGCGAGATACGCGATCGTCTTGGCGGAGGCAAGGCATCTCTTCCTCTTGCCGGCACTGCAGTCTACATGACTTCTTATCCCCGTCTCGATCCCGACCATCGCTGGGAGCTTATATCCAATCCCCGCCTCTGGCTCTATCAGACCCCTTCAGATATCTTGATCAAGGCATCAAACGGTGCCTCTGACTTCGGCAACAAGTTTGGCCAACCCCTGATCTGCGGTTCGCTCCTCACCTTTGAGCACAACGAAAACGGCAAGCTGTATGCTTACGATAAAGTAATCATGCTCGCTGGAGGTGTTGGTTATGCAAATGACAGAGATGCGATTAAGGGTGTTCCGGAGCCCGGTCAGGCAGTAGTGGTGATGGGCGGCGACAACTATCGCATCGGTATGGGCGGTGGTGCCGTATCTTCTGTTGCCACAGGCCAGTATGCCGGTGCCATCGAGCTTAATGCCGTGCAGCGTGCCAACCCCGAGATGCAGAAGCGTGTGTCAAACGTAATCCGTGCCCTGGCCGAGAGTGACGATAATCCTATTGTGTCGATCCACGATCATGGTGCCGGTGGTCATCTCAACGCTCTTTCGGAGCTTGTCGAGGCCACAGGCGGCCACATCGACATGGCATCGCTTCCTATTGGCGACAACACGCTCTCCGCAAAGGAAATAATCGGAAACGAGAGTCAGGAGCGCATGGGTATGGTTGTTGCGGAAAATGATCTTGAACGTATCCGCACCATTGCCGACCGCGAGCGTGCCCCTATGTTTGAAGTGGGTCACACGACCGATGACCACCGCTTCGTATTTGAGATGGCAGATGGTACCAAGCCTATTGATCTCGCCATGGACGATATGTTTGGCAACTCACCCAAGACCGTTATGACCGACACAACTGTCGAGACCAAGTATCTCCCGGTTGAGACAGATCCCGAAAAGATTGACAGCTATCTCCGCTCGGTGCTCAGTCTTGAGGCAGTTGCTTGTAAAGACTGGCTCACTAATAAGGTTGACCGCTCCGTGACCGGAAAGATTGCCCGTCAGCAATGCATGGGCGACATCCAGCTCCCCGTGAGCGACTGTGGAGTCGTGGCCCTCGACTATCGTGGACAGAAAGGCATAGCCACATCTATTGGCCATGCTCCCCAAGTTGCCCTTATCGACTCGGCTGCCGGCTCAGTTCTTGCCATTGCCGAAGCTCTCACCAATATCGTAGGCGCTCCCCTCTCCGAGGGTCTCAAGAGTGTTTCGCTCAGTGCAAACTGGATGTGGCCCTGCAAGAATCCCGGCGAAGATGCCGCACTTTACCGCGCGGTTGAGGCTTGCTCAGATTTTGCCTGTCAGCTCGGCATTAACATTCCTACCGGTAAAGACTCTCTCTCAATGACCCAGAAATATGGCGAAGAGAAAGTCTTTGCACCCGGCACTGTAATTATCTCTGCCGCCGGCGAAGTCAGCGATGTGCGCCGCGTAGTGACGCCCGTTGTAGAGCGTCGCGCCGGATCCCGCCTCTACTATATTGATTTCTCGGGTATGCCACTCTCGCTCGGAGGCTCGGCACTCGCTCAGGTATTGGGTCGTCTCGGATCTGATTGCCCATCGGTTGCCTCGGCACAGCAGTTTGCCACAACCTTCAACGCTGTTCAGGATTTAGTCCGCAGGGGTGTAATTATTTCGGCTCACGACGTTTCTGCCGGCGGCCTTATCACGACCTTACTTGAAATGACATTCCCCAACAATGTCGGAGGTATGGATATCAACCTCGACACTTTCAAGGAATGGGGCGAGACAGACCTCGTCAAGATCCTGTTTGCCGAGAATCCCGGTCTCGTAATCCAGGTTGCCAACAGCCGCAGAACCGGAATGATGTCATCGCTTAAAGCTGCCGGAGTCCGCGTTATCGAGATCGGTCATACTACTGCCGGACGCGATTTCAACATCGATTTCGAAGGACGACATATCAAATATGACATTGACGCCCTCCGCGATGTGTGGTATTATCCCTCATATCTGATGGATTGCCTGCAGAGCGGTCGCGAGCTCGCCCACGAGCGCTTCACCAACTACAGCCGTCAGCCTCTTCGCTACCGTCTGCCCAAACATTTCCGCGGCTCGTTTGCTGCTCGCGGAATCACCCCCGGACAGCGCCAGCCCTCAGGCATCCGTGCTGCCATCATCCGTGAAAAGGGCATCAACGGTGACCGCGAGATGGCATTCTCACTCTATCTCGCAGGTTTTGACGTGAAAGACGTCCACATGAGCGATCTCATGAGTGGCCGCGAGACCCTTGAGGATGTCAATATGATTGTATTCTGCGGCGGCTTCTCCCACTCCGATGTGCTCGGATCGGCTAAGGGTTGGGCTTCGGGCTTCCTTTGGAATGAAAACGCTCGCAAGGCTATCGAAAACTACTATAGCCGTCCCGACACCCTCAGCCTTGGTGTTTGCAATGGATGTCAGCTCATGATAGAGCTCGGACTCATCCAGCCCTCTACCGAAGTCACCGAGGGATCGAAGGTATATATGGCCCACAACGACTCACATAAATTCGAGAGCGCATTCCTTGGAGTGACTGTCGAAGACAGCCCCTCCGTCATGTTCTCATCTCTGACAAACATGAAAGCCGGAATCTGGGTTGCTCACGGTGAAGGTAAGTTCCATGTCCCCTTCCCTGCCGGCGCCTATAAGGTTGCTCTCCGCTACAGTTATTCAGCCTATCCCGGCAATCCCAACGGTAGCCGCGGAGCCATAGCAGGTATCTGCTCACCCGATGGACGCCATCTTGCCATGATGCCCCATCTCGAGCGTGCCATCTTCCCCTGGCAATGTCCCGCCTATCCTTCCGATCATCGCTCAGACGATATCACACCTTGGATAGACGCATTTATCAACGCACGCCGCTGGATCGAACGTCACATCAAATAACACTCGAATCAAAAATTGCTTTTGCAGGCGGCGCATATCGGGCCACAACCTGCACCCGATATGCGCCGCCTGTATTCACTCAATACTATTTCCAATGGGAGGTTTTTTCGGAATTGCCAAACAGGGCAAATGCGTAAACGATCTGTTTTATGGAACAGACTATAATAGCCACATGGGCACCAAGCGTGCCGGCATGGCTACGGTCGACAACGGGATCTTCTCCCGCTCGATCCATAACATAGAGAACACCTACTTCCGCACAAAATTTGAAGGCGATCTCGATGAGTTCTCAGGCTCGTCAGGCATCGGCGTAATCTCCGATACAGATGCGCAGCCGATTATTGTCAACTGTCATCTCGGGAAGTTTGCCATTGTCACAGTCGGTAGAATCAACAACATCGACGAACTTGAAAAGGATCTTCTTGCCAAAGGGCACCACTTCTGCGAACATTCGTATGACATCATAAATCCGACGGAAATGATCTCGGCCCTCATCAGCGAGGGTCATGACATGGTTTCCGGTATAGAGAATGTGTATCGTTCCGTCAAGGGTTCTTGTTCGATGCTGATTCTGATGGAAGATGGAAGCATTATCGCAGCTCGCGATCGTCTCGGTCGCACCCCCATCACACTCGGCCGCAAGGAAGATGGCACGGGGTATGCCGCTACCTCCGAGACTTGCGCCTTCCCCAATCTCGGCCTGACTATCTGCCATAATCTCGGGCCGGGTGAGATAATGCAGTTTGATGCCAATGGTGTCAGGCAGCTCAGGAAACCGGAGAAAGAGATGCAGATTTGTGCCTTCCTATGGACTTATTATGGGTATCCCGTCTGCGAATATGAAGGACGCAATGTCGACGAGATGCGCTATAAGTGCGGTAAGGATATGGCTGTCAAAGATGACACTGAAGTCGACTTTGTAAGCGCCATCCCCGACTCTGGTATTGGCATGGCACTCGGTTACTCCCAGGGGCTCGGTGTGCCCTACAAACGTGGCATAGTCAAATACACTCCTACTTGGCCTCGCTCGTTTACTCCCGGAACTCAGGAGCGCCGTGAGCTCGTTGCAAAGATGAAGCTCATTCCCAACCGGGCTCTTCTCAATGGCAAGAGGGTAATTTTCTGCGACGACTCAATAGTCCGTGGCACACAGCTGCGCGATAATGTGTCCGATCTCTATGAGTGCGGAGCCAAGGAAGTCCATGTGCGTATCTCCTGCCCTCCTCTCATCTACCCCTGTCGGTTCCTTAACTTTACCGCATCGAAGAGCGAGCTCGAACTGATCACGCGTCGTGTCATAAAATCTCGCGAAGGCGAGCATGACCGTAATCTTGAAGCGTATGCTACTACGGGGTCGCCCGAATATGAGGCTATGGTCGAGGCTATCCGCAGCGGACTCGGTGTGACATCTCTTAAATTCTCATCAATCGAGAATGTTGTCAACTCTATAGGGCTGCCTAAGTGCAAGATATGCACCCACTGTTTTGACGGTACCTCTCACGACTGAGCCTATACGGAACTTGGTTACGCAAATTTTCCTGTCCGAATATTTGGTTATTTGAACTCGAAAAGCTAACTTTGCGTTATACAAACAGACGATTGAGGCAAGAGAGCCTCAAGTCTTTCCGATCTCCTGAATTATACCACATCAAAGTAGATTGGGAAACTCATCAAATTATAATGAAATACCGAGACAAGCTCGGTCGGCCAATGGCGGGCCTCACATCCGCCTTTTTGCGGATGCTCCCGGCAATGGGAGAATAACAGAGGATTACAAAGGCCGGCTTTGCACTCAAACCCTGTCATTCGGAGTTTCATCGCATCCTTTGGTGTGGCCCACACGGGGCAGATGATTACGTTTTTAAGGCGTGATTATCTGCCCCGATTTTTGTTGGCTAAGAGAGGTCGGAGTATGAAAAAATCCCGCCGGTTTTTATAGCTTCCGGCGGGGATAATATGTTTTAATTATTCTATGTTATCTTGACAATTAGGCCAACTCCTTCTTGAGAAGATTGGTCCAGTCTTCGATTCGACCGTCTGTCAGAATCTCATGATTTACGTTGTCGAGAAGGAGTCCCAAGGCTCTGCCATCTTCCCTGACTGCCTTCGACTTTCCGAACTGGAATCCCTCATAAGGGAATCCTTCACCAACAAATGTTGCCTCTGTACCCGTAAGGCGGTCATGGAGAATACCTACAGCGTTGCAGAACGTATCAGTCATCGTCGTGTCTCCGCATCCGAAGAGAGCGATATTCTTTCCTTTAAGATACATCGACTGAAGACCGTCAACAAAGTCAAACCAGTCTTCTTCGAGCTCACCGTCGCCCCATGTCGAGCTTCCGAGGATCAGATTGTCATAGCCCGATGTGACAGAAGGGGCTGTATCGGCTACATTATAAACATCAGCTGGCGAAATACCCAGCTTTTCTGCTATCTTGAAAGCGGCGTCGCGGGTCTGACCCGTCGAGGATCCGTAAAAAATTGCTGTAGGTTTCATAATTGTGGTTTCTTTATGAGTGTAACAACAATATGCTGCCAAAAGTTGTGTTTTTGGTCGCAGTATGAGCCCGTGTTTTTGATAAGAGCATTATTTTGCGTAACTTTGCAACGTCGACGTATTGCTGCGTCACATTTTCTCTCTCCCCATCTTCGTGTCAAAGTCAAGGAATCATTATATGGAAGAATTTAAGGAGACAGCAGAGGCATATACCCTCGCCGAGGCGATCAGGGAGGCTCAGAGATGCCTTCACTGCAAAGTCCCGTCGTGTAAGAAAGGATGCCCTATAAGCAATGATATCCCGCTGTGGATTGCCGAGCTTGCCAAAGGCAACTTCGGCAATGCAATGAGCATCATAAATACCAGGAGCAATCTCCCCGCTGTCTGTGGCCGTGTGTGCGGACACGAGCGCCAGTGTGAGGGCAATTGCGTCCTCGGTAAGAAAGGCAACCATATCAACATTGGCAAGCTCGAACGTTTTGTGGCCGACTTCGATTGGGAGGCCGGACTTACCCACGAAGCCATCCCTGAACCCGGGCGAGGATCGGTTGCCGTCATTGGAAGCGGCCCTGCCGGACTCACTATTGCCGGCGATCTTGCACGCCAAGGATTCAAGGTCGAGATCTTCGAGATGGAATCGGAGCCGGGCGGTGTCCTGAGATACGGTATCCCTGAATACCGTCTGCCCAAGGAAGTTGTGGCCCGAGAGATAAAAAAAATAGAGCGTCTCGGTGTCAAATTTAATCTGAGGACCACGATTGGCCTGAATTTTACAGTTGACGAATTATTTAACCTCGGATTCGACGCAATATTCCTTGGAACAGGCACCGGACGTCCGAAACAGCTTCAGATACCAGGCATCAACCATCCTGGAGTTAGACAGGCCATCTGGTTTCTACGCCGCGTCAATCAGCTCACGAGCGAGCAGACCGAGCCCGATGATACGATGATCACTCCGGGCGATAAGGTCACCGTAATCGGTTGCGGCAATACAGGCATGGACGCTGCGCGCACGGCTCTGCGAAAGGGAGCCTCGGAAGTTACTGTCATCTACCACCGCTCGGAAGAAAATATGAGTGCATTGCGTTCGGAGTATGAGGACGCAGTGGCTGAAGGAGTAAAATTCCGTTGGAACACCTCCGTGACGAATATCATCGGTGGCGAGGAAAAGAAACTCTCTGCAATAACTCTGAAGAGCGGTGAGACGGAAGAGACTGTGCCGATGGACCGCCTGCTGCTCGCCATCGGTTCATCTCCAGCTTCCCGTATTGTCTCGACTACAACAGGAATTGAAGTTGACGCAAACGGCTATGTTGTCACACGCGAGAATCCTTACGGAATGTCTACTCGTCCCGGAGTATTTGCCGGTGGTGATGTCACCAACCGTCCTGCCACTGTTGTCCACGCAATGCGGGATGCCAAACTCGTTGCTGAAGGGATAGCCCGTTACGTCGATGCCGTAAGACTGATGGAGGAGATCAACGGGAAAAATATTAAAAATTAATAAGGATGCATCTTTTTCGGAAATAGACCATGCATCTTTGTTAATGATTTTCCGAAAAATACTTAACTTTGCAGTACAAAAAAACAGTATTGCCCGCAATATGAACGAAAGCAGACAAATTAAGACAGCCCTCATATCCGTTTACCACAAAGACGGACTCGATCAGATAATACGCTCGCTCGCCGCTGCCGGTGTGCGCTTCCTCTCTACCGGAGGTACACGTTCCTTTATTGAAAGCCTTGGTTTTGAATGTGATGCCGTTGAGGATCTCACCGGCTATCCTTCGATTCTTGGCGGTCGTGTCAAGACTCTACACCCCAAAGTGTTCGGCGGAATTCTGGCCCGTCGGTCCAACAGCAGCGATGTGGAGCAGCAGGCCGAATACGACATACCCGGTATCGACCTTGTGATCGTCGATCTCTATCCGTTTGAGGCTACTGTTGCCTCCGGCGCTTCTGAGAGTGAGATCATAGAAAAGATCGACATAGGCGGCATATCCCTCATTCGTGCAGCAGCCAAGAATTTTGCCGATGTTGCTATTGTGGCATCGAAAGCACAGTATCCCATTCTGGCAGATATTCTCGCAACTCAGGGCGCCGTGACAACCATCGAACAGCGTCGCCGTCTGGCTACCGAGGCATTTGCCGTTTCGAGTGGCTATGATTCCCACATCTTCAACTGGTTCGCATCAACCAACGGCGAGGATACCCCATCTGCTCCTTCGTTCCGGGAGGCGCTTGACGGTTCAATGCACCTCCGCTACGGAGAGAACCCCCACCAGGCCGGCCGCTTCTATGGTGATTTCAATGCACTCTTCACTCAGCTCCACGGCAAAGAGATCTCATATAATAACCTGCTTGACATTGACGCTGCCGTCAGTCTGATGACTGAGTTCAGTGAGCAGGATCCCACCTTTGCAATCCTTAAGCATAATAATGCTTGCGGTCTGGCCACCCGTCCTACTCTCGCTGAGGCCTGGAGTGCAGCGCTTGCCGGCGATCCGGTAAGTGCTTTCGGAGGCGTTCTTGTTACCAACCGTCCTGTTGACGCCGCTACGGCTTCTGAGGTTGGCAAGCTCTTCTTTGAGGTGATCATTGCCCCCGGATTTGAACCCGAGGCTCTTGCCGTGCTCCAGCAGAAGAAAAACCGCATCATTCTGCTACAGAAAGCACCTCTGTCAACTACCCGGCAGTTCCGCTCCGTGCTCAACGGTGCGCTTGCTCAGGATCGAGACCTCAAGGTTGAGACACCGGATGATCTCCGCTGTGTGACCACAACACCGATACCTGCTTCTCAGGTAGCTGATCTCCTGTTTGCCAACAAGATCGTGAAACACTCAAAGAGCAATGCCATTGTGCTCGCCCGTGGCAGCCAGCTCATTGCATCCGGTGTTGGTCAGACCTCGCGTGTCGATGCTCTACGTCAGGCTATAGACAAAGCTCACTCTTTTGGCTTTGACCTCAATGGTGCAGTTATGGCTTCGGATGCGTTCTTCCCGTTTGCCGACTGTGTGGAGATCGCCCATAAAGCCGGAATAACAGCTGTTGTTCAGCCCGGTGGATCAGTCCGTGATGCCGATTCTGTAGCCTACTGCGACGCCAATGGCATAGCGATGGCCATGACCGGCTTCCGCCACTTCAAGCATTAATTCCTAATCCATAAATATTCTATCAAGCGATGGGAATCTTTTCATTGACAAAAGAAATAGCAATTGACCTTGGCACGGCCAATACCATCATCATACATAATGACAAGATTGTCATTGACGAGCCCTCGATAGTAGCTATCGAGACCCGCACCGGTAAACTGATAGCGGTGGGCAAGGAAGCGCAGCAGATGCGTGGCAAGGAGCCTGCAGGCATCCAGACCATCCGTCCATTGCGCAAGGGTGTGATCGCCGACTTTAACGCTGCCGAGATGATGATACGCGGCCTTGTTGAGAAAGCCTCGTCCAAGAGCCGTTGGTTCAGCCCCTCGATGCGCATGGTGGTCGGCATCCCGTCCGGCTCGACAGAAGTTGAGATCCGAGCCGTGCGAGACAGTTCCGAGCATGCCGGTGGACGTGACGTATACATGATCTATGAGCCGATGGCTGCTGCCCTCGGTATCGGCATTGATGTCGTGGCTCCTGAAGGCAACATGATTGTCGATATAGGCGGTGGCACCACTGAGATTGCAGTGATTTCGCTCGGCGGCATTGTCAGCAATAAGAGTATTCAGATTGCGGGCGATGACCTCACCGAAGATATCCGCGAGCACATGCGCAGGGTCCACAACGTACGTGTCGGTGAACGCACGGCTGAGCTCATCAAGATGAACGTCGGTTCTGCCCTCACCGAGCTCGAGAATCCGCCCGAAGATTATATCGTTCATGGTCCTAACCTCACCACAGCCCTTCCGATGGAGGTTCCTGTAAGCTATCAGGAGATAAGCCATTCTATCGAGAAGTCGATCTCTAAGATCGAGGCAGCCGTGTTGTCGGCGCTCGAGCAGACTCCTCCCGAGCTCTATGCCGATATAGTCAAGAACGGTATCTATCTTGCCGGAGGCGGCGCCCTTCTCCGTGGTCTTGACAAGCGACTGACCGATAAGATCGGTATTCAGTTCCATGTGGCCGAAGATCCCCTGCTGGCTGTGTCAAAGGGTACCGGTGTGGCACTTAAGAATGTCGACCGCTTCTCCTTCCTAATCCGCTGATCGCCGAAACGGGAGAGTGAGAAATCTTTACCGCTTTCTGATCCGCTATTCTGCGTGGATTCTCTTCATAATCTACGTAGCTGCCTCTTGTTGGCTTCTCTTTTCGCGAAATCCGTTCCAGCGGCATGTATGGCTGACCAGTGCCAACACCGTTTGCGGAGCCGTTTATTCCGCGTCCAATACTGTCACCTCCTATTTCTATCTCCATGAGATCAATGAGGCGCTGCAGGTCCGGAACGCCGAACTTGAGCATGAAGTGCTCAAGCTGAAAAGTAGGCTTGCCGACTATCAGGCCATGGAATTTGCCGATACTGCCAGTCTTGATTCCGCACTTGCACGCTACCATTTCAAAGTAGCTCATGTAATCAATAATTCGGTCAACCGTCCGACTAACTACATTACGCTTGACCGTGGCTCTGCCGACGGCCTGCGGCCTGAAATGGGCGTTGTAGATCAGTCCGGCATAGTTGGAATAGTCAATGTGGTAGGGTCACATACCTCACGGGTCATCTCTCTTCTTAATCCCTACCTCAGGGTTTCGTGCAAGATCAAGGGGCAGGACATTGTGGGATCACTCGTGTGGGATGGCCGCGATCCGACCGAGGCGCTGCTTGAAGAGCTACCCCGCCATGCGGTCTACGCTCCCGGTGACACTGTTGTCACTTCCGGTTACTCATCTGTGTTCCCCGAAGGAATACCTGTCGGCATAGTGATGGATCGCGTAGCCGACCGCGAAGAAAATTTCCGCACGCTGCGCATCAAGCTCTCGACCGATTTCACCACCCTCTCTACGGTGCGTGTAATCGTTGATGATCTGGCCGATGAGATCCGTACAATCGAGGACGACGAAATCACCGAGCGCAAGACCTCTATGCCCCGAACCTCTCCATAATCGTTAAAATTAATTAACCTACAGGAACTTTGACAAGGACAGCCTTCTTCTATATTCTGCTGACGATCTTGCTCGTGTTGGCACAGGTGGTGGTTTTCAATCACATCTGTCTCTTCGGCATGGCTGTTCCTTTCGTGTTTATCTACAGTCTGATAGTCCTTCCCCTCACAATGGGGCCAAGCAAGGTCATCACGATGGGATTCGTACTGGGGCTTATCGTCGATATCTTTTCCGACACAGCCGGTCTGTTTGCCCTCGGATGCACCGTCCTGGGTGGTATGCGCCATCCGGTTATAAAGCTCTACTTCCCGAGAGAGGAAGATATTACGGATATCCGTCCGAGCGTCGACTCTCTCGGATTGTCGGTATTTCTCCGCTATTCGTTCACCCTCACCCTTATCTTCTCAACGGTCGTGACGCTGGCCGATAGCCTGATATTTTTTGAACCGATCCGGATTCTTCTGCTAATTATCGGATCAACTCTTCTCAGCACAGCCCTCATAGTGGCTCTTGACTTCCTTACACTACATCGTCGTGAGAAAAGATTATAATCTCGAAAGACGAAAATATGTCATCGGTGGATTTATCGTCGTGATTGTCCTCATTTACATTTTCCGTCTGTTTGATCTTCAGGTAGCGGATGAGAAATACAAGGCTTACGCCGACTCAAACGCTTTCCTCAAAAAAACTATCTATCCGTCGCGTGGCACCATCTATGACCGCAACGGAAACATCGTCGTTTACAATCAGCCTACCTATGATGTCATGTTCATCCGCAGGGATATAGAGCAGTTTGACACTCTCGATCTCTGCAATGCACTGGGCATGACACGCGAGGACTTCGATACCCGTTGGGCCGAGGTCACAAACCGCGCCACAAATCCTAATTATTCCTCTTATTCGCCTCAGACATTCGTCAGCAATCTCACCCCCGAAGACTATGGACGGCTTCAGGAGAAGATGTACCGCTATCCCGGTTTTTATATCCAGAAGCGCATAGTGCGTGATTATGGATATCATTGCGCGGCAAATGTGTTGGGAAATATCCGTGAGGTAAACCGCAACGACATTGAGCGGGACAATTATTATGCCGCAGGCGACTACACCGGCGACAACGGAGTGGAAAAATCATACGAGGAACATCTCCGCGGGCAGAAAGGAACCGAAATACTCATCCGCGACTCCAGAGGCCAGATTCAGGGACGTTATGAAGATGGCAAGCACGACATATCGGCTGTTTCCGGACGAGACCTCACTCTTTCGCTCGATATTGAGCTTCAACAGTATGCCGAGAGTCTGATGGTCAACAAGCTCGGTGCCATTGTTGCAATCGAGCCGGCCACGGGCGAGGTGCTCGCGCTCGTCACCTCCCCCTCCTATGATCCATCACTCCTGGTAGGCCGCGACCGCGGAAAAAACTACCGAATGCTGATGAATACACCCCACCGCCCGTTGACCGACCGCTCTATCGCCGGCTTCTATCCCCCGGGATCTACCTTCAAGCCTACTCAGGCCCTCATTCTTCTTCAGGAGAAGATTATAGATCTCAACACCCGCTATCCCTGCTCTCATGGCTACATCAACGGCAATCTGCGTGTCGGATGCCACGGTCACGCATCGCCCATCGCTCTGCTTCCGGCGCTTCAGACTTCCTGCAACGGCTATTTCTGCTGGGGCTTCAAATATATGGTGGACCGGAAATCAACCTATGGATCGTCTGCGAATGCATTTGAAGTCTGGAAAAACCATCTCGTGTCGATGGGCTACGGTTATAAGCTCGGCATCGACCTTCCCGGCGAGATCAGGGGCTTCCTCCCCAATGCCAAGTATTATTCCAAAGCCTATGGCGAAGGACATTGGAGTGCGAACACAATCATTTCAGTAGCCATCGGTCAGGGCGAGGTGACAGCCACTCCCCTTCAGATTGCCAATCTTTGTGCCACGATAGCCAACAGAGGCTGGTTCATCACTCCACATGTTGTCAAGGAAATCGAGGACACGGTTATCGCTCCCCAATATATCGAGAAGCGTTTCCCGACCATTGATGCCAAGTATTACCCTGATGTTGCGCAAGGAATGAGAATGGCAGTGCTTGGCGGCACATGTACAAAGGCTAATCTGCCTGACATCGAAGTGGCCGGTAAGACAGGTACTGCTCAGAATCCACATGGCCGCGACCACTCGGCATTCATGGGCTTTGCGCCGTTCAATGATCCGAAGATTGCTGTGGCGGTTTATGTTGAAAATGGTGAATGGGGTGCCACTTATGGTGTACCTATCGGATCGCTCATTATCGAAAAATATCTCAAACGCCACATATCCGAGGCCCGCAAGCCTATGGAAGCGGCAATGGTCAACGCCTCAACCGCACAATACAGTGAGTACAAGTACTGATAATCTTTACCGCCCCTCGGCGCCGGGACTTTCAAACGGAGCCGACTCCGTTTTCCGTCATCTTGACTGGGTGACAGTGGCATTATATCTCCTGCTGGTCACTGTCGGTGCCATCTGCATCTATGCCGCAAGTTATGATTTCGATCACGCGAATATTTTTTCTTTCAGCGAGTTTTCAGGCAAGCAGATACGATGGATCGGACTGTCGATGATTCTCGGTCTGGGGATCCTGCTGCTTGACGCGAGATTGTTTGACACCTACGCATATCCCATATATGTAGCCATGATGGGACTGCTTGTTGTCACTATCTTCATAGCGCCCGACATCAAAGGCTCCCGATCGTGGCTTGTTCTCGGCCCTATGAGTCTCCAGCCCGCCGAATTTGCAAAATTCGCTACGGCGCTCGCGCTTGCAAAACTCTTTTCTGGCTATGGCTTCGTACTAAGCGGTTCTACCAATTATTTTAAAGCGTTAGCCATAATATTCCTTCCGATCCTTCTGATCCTGGCCCAGAAAGAAACCGGTTCGGCTCTTGCCTACACGGCTCTGTTCTTTGTGCTCTATCGAGAGGGCATGAGCGGTCTCGTGCTGTTGTCGGCACTCTGTGCAGTAGTTTTCTTTGTAGTGTCGGTAAAATACACAGATGTGATCGTGGCGGGAATACCTACCGGTGAGTTTGCTGTCCTTGTCATGATAATGCTCATCATAGTCATAATGACAGCATTATATTGCCGCTATCCGAGAGCGGCGCGCAACATACTCATCTGGTTTGTGGGTACAATGGCGATTATCACCGGACTTTCGCTTCTTGGAGTGACAATCCCGTCGGCCACCTACGTCGTGATGGGCATAATCGGTGTCTCGGTATGCTATCTCATCATTCTTGCTCTTCGTGAGAAAACCCAACGCATGCTGATTACTGCCCTGGTTGCCGTAGCATCCGTAGGTTTTCTTTTCTCTGTCAATTATGCTTTCACAAGTGTGCTTCAACCCCATCAGCAGCAGCGCATCCGCGTCACTCTGGGAATGGAGGAAGACCTTAGAGGTGCGGGCTACAATGTCAATCAGTCAAAGATCGCCATAGGATCGGGAGGTATCACCGGCAAGGGTTTCCTTAACGGAACCCAGACGAAGCTGAAATATGTGCCCGAACAGCACACCGATTTCATATTCTGCACCATCGGCGAAGAAGAGGGATTTGTAGGATCTGTCATAACTCTTTTCCTATTTCTTGCCCTCATTCTCAGGATCATCACTCTCTCGGAGCGACAGCCGCGAACATTTGCAAGGGTTTATGGCTACTGTGTCGCGTCATATTTCATTTTTCATCTTGCCATTAATGTAGGTATGGTGATCGGACTCTGTCCGGTGATCGGTATTCCGCTCCCTTTCTTCAGCTATGGCGGTTCCTCTCTGTGGGGATTCACTATCCTTCTTTTCATTCTCCTTCGTCTCGACGCTTCGCGGCGTGATTACCGTTAATATTTTCAATTGCCATCATTACGTTTAAATCATGAAGATAAAGGATATCGATCTCGGACCCCGGCCTCTGCTGCTTGCGCCGATGGAGGATGTTACTGACCCATCCTTCAGGCTGATCTGCAAGGAGATGGGTGCCGATATGGTCACAACCGAATTTGTGTCGTCCGACGCACTTATCCGTAATATAGAAGCTACGACCAGAAAACTCGAAATTTCCGATGCCGAGCGCCCTGCCGCCATACAGATTTATGGACGTGATGTCGATTCGATGGTTGAAGCTGCCAGAATTGTGGAGGATGCTCATCCCGATGTGCTTGATCTCAACTTCGGATGTCCTGTAAAGAAAGTTGCAGGAAAAGGTGGAGGCGCAGGATTGCTGAGAGATATTCCAAAGATGCTCGAGATCACGACTGCAATAGTTAAAGCGGTAAGTATTCCAGTGACTGTCAAGACCCGCCTCGGCTGGGATCACGATAACAGAATTATAGTAGAGCTGGCCGAAATGTTGCAGGATTGCGGCATTCAGGCTCTTGCTGTGCATGGGCGTACACGTTCGCAGATGTACACCGGTAGTGCTGACTGGGAAATGATTGCCCGCGTAAAGGAGAATCCTCGCCTCTCCATACCGGTTATCGGTAACGGTGACATAACGACACCCGAGGCTGCCCGCGAGGCATTCTCTCGTTACGGTGTCGATGCTGTCATGGTTGGACGAGCTTCGATTGGAGCTCCCTGGATTTTCAGGGAGATGCGGGCAGCTATTGACGGTTGCCCTACAGCCCCCCTCTCCAACGCTGCCAAACTCAACATCCTTCGCAGGCAGATTCTTGAGAGTATCGGAAGGATAGACGAATATCGAGGGATCCTCCACATACGTCGTCATCTTGCGGCCTCTCCCCTATTCAAGGGTATTCCAAATTTCCGCGAGACGCGTATTGCCATGCTCCGGGCCAATACACTCAACGAATTGGAGGAGATTCTGTCACACGTAGCCACACGGTGTCTGGACATCAATGATTAGCCCGGGATATATGATTTAGATTTTCCTTTTCTTCTCCAATATTCGTTTACCGTTCCCACAACCGGATTTTTTCATTAAATTCGCGGATATTTTATAAGGATTCCAATCGTTTCAGCAATGAAAGTAAGATTTATCGCATTATCGTTGATAGCAGCTGTGTTGCCTTCAGTCCTCTCAGCAGAGGAGCCGACCCGCTATAACCTGAAGGTTAACGATTTCACCGAGCTCAAGGTAGTTGACGATATCAATGTAATTTACAGACACCATCCCGATTCCGTCGGAACTGTCATTTTCGATGCAATGCCAGACAAGGCGTCGGCACTCATTTTTCAGCCCGACGGCACAAAACTTGATATACAGCTGTCGCCTGAGGCGGCAGGCCAGCCTGAGGGACTTCCTGTCGTCACGGTCTACTCATCCTATCTCACAAAAGCTGAAAACGACGGAAAAGCTCATTTGCGCATTGAGTCAGTTGCCCCCGGTGCAAAATTCAGATGTGTGCTTGTTGGCAACGGTCGTCTCACCGCCCGTAATCTTAATTTCACAACCGTAGAGGCCTCGCTCATGACCGGAAACGGAGAGATCGTTGTGTCAGGTAAGACTGATCTTGCAAAGATATCTTCTACCGGTACCGGACAGATTCAGGCCGATGAGCTCATTGCAAAGGATGTGAAATGCAGGTTGGTCGGTACGGGATCTATCGGCGTAAACGCTTCCAACAATCTGACGGTCAGCGGTATGGGCTCCGGAACAGTATATTATATCGGCGATCCCGCTGTTAAAAATCGCACTTTAGGTGTGAAGACCCAGAAGATGGAGTCTAAGTAAGTATTGCCTTTGATCTCCCCCGAACCTGATAAAAATAATGAGTCTGAGCGGGCACAACTGAAAATCAAGGTTGCCCGTACACTCAAATGGACCGTGATCGACAAGGTTTCGGTCCAGATTCTTTATGCCGTCACGGGGATAGTGCTTGCCCTTAAGCTGACCCAGGCGGATTTCGGTCTTGTTGGAGCCGTGTTGGTTTTTCAGGCTTTCGGAGCTCTTTTTGTCGATAGCGGATTCGCATCGGCACTCATACAGCGTAAGTCTCCGACCGACAAGGATTATTCCACTGTGTTGTGGTTTAATATCTCTATGTCTGTCCTGCTCTACGTTATTTTGTTCTTCTGTGCTCCTCTCATTGCCGATTGCTATGGGGGCGAACAAAGGATCATACCTCTCGCAAGGGTAATGTTTCTCACTTTCATCATCAATGCCACCTCAACCGTACAGGTCAACAGACTGAACAAAAGGATGGAGATGAAAATGGTAGCGATAGCCAATAGCGCCGGTTTGTTTGCCGGATCAGTAGCGGGAATAGGTATGGCTGTTGCCGGGTTCGGGGCATGGGCTATTGTCGGGCAGAGCCTCCTTCTGTCGGCCGTTAAGTCGATCATTTTGTGGTGTACTTCCTCGTGGCGTCCATTGGCCTTCTTCTCTTTCAAGATCCTGCGGTCTTTTTTCAGAGTCGGTTGCGGCGTGATGGTCACCTCATTTTTCAACATCCTCTATCTCAACATTTACTCATTCCTCATCGGTAACCGTGTGGGCATGGTCGGACTCGGCTATTACTCGCAGGCCGACAAATGGAGCAAGATGGGCGTGTCGTCTCTATCAGCGGTCATGACATCTTCGTTTCTGCCGGTGCTGTCGCGTTATCAGGATGATCCGGCCAATTATGCAGCAGTCACGTCAAAGTTCTGCCGCCTCACGGCTTATATCACTTTCCCCTCCTTAGGTGTCCTCGCCGCCCTTGCTCCCGCGATATTCCACACTCTTTTCGGCACCAAATGGGACGGATCCATCTCGCTTTTCCAGCTTCTGCTCGTTCAGGGGATGTTTGTTGTCGTGTCAGGACTGTATTCCAACTTCATCCTGGCCCGCGGTAAAGCGCGCCTGCTCGTAATAAGCGAAGGCGTGAGATATGCAGTTGCTGTCATTGCAATTGTTTTAACCCTTCCATACATATCCTTATCCTCGGCCACCGATATAACTGAGGGAATCAGAATTTTTCTTTTCGGTCAGATCGCAGCCTCGGCTTCATTCTGGGCCATAATGAGCCTTCTGGCAGCCAAGGTGACTTTCCGAAAATGGTGGTCACTACCCCTCGATCTCCTCCCCTATCTGGTCGAAGCAATTATTGTCGTGTTTGTAGTCAGGGCTATTTACCTCTTGCCGGTACCGGACTGGGCTATCATTATTACAGGACTGACAGCCGGAGGCGGGTTATATCTTGGCTTAAATAGGCTGTTCCACTCCAGGATTCAGGACGATGCCATAGCTTATCTGCGCAACAGGCTCTGATCTTCAGTGTAATTCACAACTCCTCACCGCAATCGTAATGAGCCATGTGTGAGGCGGATCGGCAGACATGGAGAGTATGATCGATGATCAGATGGCGGTTGGCCATTGCTGCAATCTCGGTCATTTCATGACTGACAAGGATGATTGCGGTGTGCGGACGATCTTGCATTATTCTTTCGAGTATGGAGTAGAGTTTATGCTCGAAATGCTTGTCAAGATAGCTGAGAGGTTCGTCAAGAACCAACACTTCAGGATTAGCAATCAGAGCGCGTCCGAGCAATGTCCGTTGCAACTGGCCGCCTGAAATCATCCCAATAGGAGTAGATGCCTTCTCCTCAAGTTCAAGCACTGCAAGCATCTCGGCCACACGCTCATCGACATTATCTTTCGGAGCGAGAGGTCCCATTAGCCCCAGTCTGACAACATCCCTAACCGTGATCGGAAATTTTGAATCGACAGAGCTTTTCTGAGGCAAATAGCCTATCGGGAGCGAACGGAAAGGTTTACCATCGGGAGCAAGATACTCGACAGATCCTGTCGTAGGCCTGACAAGCTGAAGGATGATGCGCAGTAGTGTGGTCTTGCCTCCGCCGTTAGGCCCGGTGACAGCCACGAAGTCGCCACGGTTGAAATCAACACTGATATCCTTGAGCACTTGCTTGTGATCAAAGGTCATTCCTATTGCCGAGAGACGTATTGCAACGCTGTTGCCGGGCTTTTCTGCTATATCTTGAGTGTTCATTACTGCAAAATTAGCACTTTTCTCACAAAAAATCATTAATTTTGCGAGTGATATGGACATCAAGCAGGACACATTGGACAAGCGCTATCTCAGGATGGCACGGATATGGGCTGAAAATTCCTACTGTCGCCGCAGACAGGTAGGAGCCCTCATAGTCAAAGACCGTATGATCATCTCCGACGGGTTTAACGGCACACCGGTCGGATTCGAGAATGTCTGTGAGGACGAAAACGGTCAGACCAAGCCATACGTCCTCCACGCCGAGGCCAATGCCATAACAAAGGTAGCGGCAAGCAACAACTCATCTTGCGGTGCTACTCTATACGTCACTGCCTCGCCATGTCTCGAATGTGCTAAACTTATCATTCAAAGCGGTATTGTAAGAGTGGTGTTCAACGAGCTCTACCGTATGGCCGATGGCCTTACGCTGCTTGAACGTGCCGGTATTGAGACAACTCATATCCCCGACCTTGACTGATTCCGCTGTTCTCATCTGCCCTCCTCCATCTGTCAGACATTTTTTTCTTCTATCAATATATCCAACGGGATCTCGCGGTCCCAATGATAAGCTATAATGCAACCCAATTTCAGAAAAACATCCACATGGATGCCGCTTATTGTGGCGCTCGCGCTCGCAGGTGGTATCTTCCTCGGACACCTTCTTCCATCACATGGCCGTCAGGCGTCCTCCCATTCTCAGCATAAGATATCCGAGATGATGGATATCATCTCAACTCTCTATGTCGATGAAGTTGACACTGATTCGCTACTTGAGGAATCAATGTCGGATATAATGTCCAAACTTGATCCTCATTCGGTGTATATTCCCGCTTCCGATCTGAAATCGGTCAATGAGGAACTCGAAGGGTCGTTCTCCGGTATTGGCGTGACATTCACGATCATGACCGACACCATCACTATCAATGAGGTAATTTCAGGTGGCCCGGCCGAACGTGTTGGCCTCATGCCCGGCGACCGCATCGTGACGATCAACGACTCGGTGGCCGTTGGACCGGAATGGACCGACAAGCGCATCCTCTCTACCCTACGAGGCGAGAAAGGGACTACTGTCAATCTCGGCATCAAGCGGTCATCGGCTCCCGAGCGCTTGCTTCCCTTTGCTGTGGTGCGTGATGATATACCGGTCACATCGCTTGATGCGGCATATATGATAGATCCTTCTACCGGTTTTGTAAGGGTAAATAAATTCGGTCGCAACACCTACGATGAATTTTTCACCGCTCTGAGTCTGCTATCTAATCAAGGAGCCCGTAGATTCATTGTCGATCTCAGGGGCAATACCGGCGGATTCCTCGAAGTCGCCAACATGATGGTAAATGAGTTCCTGCCTGCAGGCGCCACGATTGTCTCGATGCATGGACGGTCGGCCGACAGTGACAATGTGTTCCGCGCAAATGGTCACGGCTCATTTCAGGACGCTGAGATTGTTGTGCTTCTTGATGAATATTCTGCCAGCTCTTCCGAGATATTCGCAGGTGCAATACAGGACAATGACCGAGGTCTTGTCATAGGACGCCGGTCCTTCGGCAAGGGACTCGTACAGCGTCAGCTCCCGCTATCCGACAGCAGCGCAGTACGGATCACAACCGCACGTTACTATACCCCCTCCGGCCGCTGCATCCAGAAACGCTATACTCTCGGCGATGCCCAAAGCTATGAACTTGACATATATGACCGACTTAATCATGGAGAGAGCCTAACAGCCGACTCGATCAAGCTGGATAAGAGTGTTACATTCTATACCACGACAGGTCGCGAAGTTTATGGCGGCGGCGGCATCATGCCCGACATATTTGTGCCCGTCGATACCACCGGCTATTCAAAATATTACTTCAATGTGGTAAACGCCGGGCTTCTTCAGAAATTCGCATTCAACTATGCCGACGCAGCCAGAGATCTCCTTTCCACGGCATCAGGAACTCAGGAACTTCTGTCTCATCTTCCTTCCGACTCCGAACTGCTTTCGGCATTTGTCACATACGCCTCCCGCAAAGCCGGCGTGCCCGCACAGTGGTATTATATCAACATATCGCGCGATCTGCTTGTCAAGCAGCTCAAAGCCCTTATTGCGCGCGACATCGTGGGTCTGACCGGTTATTACGAAGTAATGAACCTGACCGATCCTGCGGTTGTTCGTGCTCTTGAAGAGTTTGAGGATGGTAATCTCAAAACTCCAATTATGCCAAACAAGAAAGATGAATAAAGACCTTATACGTTCACAGATCCGCGCCGCTAAACTTCTGCTGGGAGACGACCGGCGCACACAGGCTGCCGAGAGAGTTTTCGAGCGCCTTGAAAAGATGGCTGCCTTTATGATGGCAGACAGGATACTAATGTATCATTCCCTACCCGACGAATTGTCTACCCGAGAATTTATCGGACGCTGGAGCGACCGTAAAAGTTTCTTCCTCCCGCGTGTAAACGGGGTCAATCTCGACATCCTTCCTTACGACCGTTCTACCCTTCGCCTTGGCTCATTTCATATAGAAGAACCGGAAGGCGATAACACGACCTCTGTTGACGATATTGAAATGGTTGTTGTGCCGGCAGTGGCATTTGACCGCAAGGGCAACCGAATCGGTCGCGGCAAAGGATATTATGACCGCCTTCTCGCAACCACGGGGGCTCTTAAGGTCGGAGTAGGCTATGATTTTCAGATGCGTGATGAGGGAGAAATCGAACCGGATCCCCACGATGTGCCCCTTGACATCGTCATCACTGAAAGCCACACTGTGATTGTACGTCGCTAAAAAATGGTATCTATAAATAACCTGACTGTCGAATTCAGCGCCAAAACGCTTTTTGACAATGTAAATTACGTCATAAACCGAAGGGATAAGATCGCGCTTGTAGGCAAGAATGGCGCCGGCAAGTCCACGATGCTCAAGATTATCGCCGGACTCCAGAATCCTACTGGTGGTGCAGTATCGGTAGCACGCGACATGACCATTGGCTATCTGCCGCAGCAAATGGTTCTCGCAGACAATACTACTTGCATTGAAGAGGCATCTAAAGCATTTGCCCATATCGACCGTATGCAGCAGACGCTTGACAGTCTTAATGCGGAGCTTGCCGAGAGGACCGACTATGACAGTCAGGAATATCAGGAACTGATCGAAGCCATGACCTCGCTCACCGAGCGACTGAACATGGAAAATAGCGACAATCTCCGGGCCGAAACAGAAAAGACGCTTCTTGGCCTAGGATTTAACCGCGATGATTTCGACCGTCCTACTTCAGAATTTTCCGGAGGTTGGCGTATGAGAATCGAGCTTGCCAAGATACTTCTATCGCGCCCTGATCTGTTGCTTCTTGATGAGCCTACCAACCATCTTGATATCGAGTCGATCCAATGGCTTGAGCAATTTCTCATTTCCAAAGCCAAGGCAGTTGTGCTCGTGAGCCATGACCGCGCGTTTATAGATAACGTCACCAACCGCACCATCGAGATTTCCCTCGGCAAGATCTATGATTACTCGGTCAACTATTCAAAATTTCTAACTCTGCGTGCTGAGCGGATGGAGCAGCAACGCCGTGCTTATGCCAATCAGCAGAAACAGATTCAGGAGACGGAAGAGTTTATCGAGCGTTTCCGTTATAAGGCAACGAAGAGCGTACAGGTACAGAGCAGAATCAAGCAACTTGCCAAAATAGACAGGATAGAAGTTGACGAGGTCGACACCTCCCATCTAAATCTGAGATTTCCACCCGCGCCTCGCTCCGGAGATTATCCTCTGATTCTCGACAACGTCGGGAAGGCCTACGGAGATCATCAAGTCTTCGACAATGCCACTTTCACAATCCGCCGTGGCGAAAAGGTTGCCTTTGTCGGTAAAAACGGCGAGGGTAAGTCAACGCTCGTAAAGTGCATCATGAATCAGATTGATTTTACGGGCACACTCAAAATAGGCCACAATGTCAAGATTGGATATTTCGCACAGAATCAAGCCCAGTTGCTCGATGGCGAGGCTACGGTGTTCGACACTATTGATCGTGTGGCCGTTGGAGACATCCGTACAAAGATACGGGATATACTTGGCGCGTTCATGTTTGGTGGCGAGGCTTCCGACAAGAAAGTCAAAGTGCTTTCGGGTGGCGAGAAAACACGCCTTGCCATGATCAGACTTCTTCTTGAGCCCGTCAATCTTCTGATTCTTGACGAGCCCACTAATCATCTTGACATTCCTTCAAAGGAAGTCCTCAAGCAGGCGATAAAAGACTTCAACGGCACTGTCATCCTTGTCAGCCATGACCGTGATTTTCTTGACGGTCTTGTCGAGAAGGTTTATGAATTCGGAGGCGGTCAGGTGCGTGAATGTCTCGGCGGCATTTACGAGTTTCTTGAAAAGAAAAAACTCGCCTCACTCGATCTTCTCGGCACCCGAAATATGGCACAGGCAGCGGGAACACATCGCAACGATTCCCCTACTCCACAATCCGAGCCTAATTTGCCTAAGGAAAGAGAGGAGAGCTCACGGCCAACAGACGCCCCCGGCAAGACGCTGTCTTATGCCGAACAGCGCGAGCGCGAAAAAGCTGTAAGGCGAACCCGCAAGAAAATTGAAGAGGCCGAATCCGAGATCCAGAAGCTGGAAGACGAGGTGAAGAACCTTGAGAACCGGATGGCTGAGGGAGAATATTCCGAGGAATTGATGGCCGAGCATCTGCAGACCCGTAAGAGGCTTGACAACGCTATGAGCGTTTGGGAGCTCGCCCAGGAAGAACTGGAGCAGCTTGAGAGCAAACACATCTTGCACTAGCTACTAAACTTCATTCAATTAGTTGATATTTTTCGACAGACAGTAGTCAGTATTACCAGAATCTGTAGAGGATGTAAGTTGCTATTAACAAAAACCGTACATTGCCCTTACTTTAGCAATGTACGGAATTTAGCAACCGAATTTGGATTATTTCAAATGCTGGTCAAGCCAATTGTAAGATTGCTCTTTAACTCCAGAGGGAAATGAATGACGACCTTTATTCTCTTCGAATAAGATTGTTACAATATCTGTGCCGCCATTCCTTAGATATGCGTTTTTAAACACTTCCAGTTCTTCCGCGAATTTCTTATCGTATTTATCCGGCTTTCCATCACCCCATTGATGTGCACCTGCTGAGATAAACAAAGCACGAGGTGCAATGCCAGCTACATAGTCATGTGTATTTACTCCATGCTTCACACTTCCCGGTAACGCTAAGGACGCAGGCATGGTGCCAGGGCGCGTGTAATTATAATACTCGTTGATTTCAGACATTCCACAATTGGCGACGGCAGCTTTAATTCTCGGCTCAAAGAAAAGACAATAAGAAAGTGCATTAGCCCCGGCTGAATGACCTATGGCTCCGATATTATTCATATCTACCTCGGGTAAGGTGGCAAGCACATCCACTGCACGTGAAAAATCGTAAGCCTCTTTCCCCCATGCATTGCGCCCTTCGCTTAATAGTACACCTATTCTTTTCTGCTTAGAAAAGTAATCGCGTTCGTAATCATTCTCCGAAAGATCACCCCAATCTTGACAAGTCTTTCTGCGGTCTGCGTGATAAAAACGGTCAGGACAAATCACTATGTAGCCTCGTTCAAAGAGTTCTTTACCGTAATACATAGTACTGTCACCCATGATACCAGCTGGTTCTGATTTCCCGATATGGTAATATACATCATCTTGGTGCATAGCTACGATAGCTGGGAGTTTCTTCCCTTTAGTATTCTTTGGAATAAAGAGATAAGCACTACCCCAATCATCAGGGGTGTCAAGAGCAGGGTTTCCTGGCTCTATGAAATACCGTATCTTATAGCGCATACCTCCGTCTAACTGTGCACTTTCTAAGGTGTCGATTAAAAGTGCTTTTCTTTCAGGCATTTCTCCTAAAAGTGATTTTAGCATATTATCATCGGGAGAGGTTTGTTTCTGGCTCTCATGAATAGTTGTCTGTGCGTATGATGTAAAAGCAAACACTGCACACAAGATAAATGAAAGGAATCGATATGTCATCTTAATATAAGTTATTTATGGAATGTTTCTGAGATTTGTTTTGACACTCGTTTTATTGCGCCTTTTAAGTCTCCTGCTCGATCAAAGCCTAATCCGTAAGCACCTCTGCAAGACGCGACAGGCCGCCCCGTCATAAAATCAATGAAATTAACTGTGACAATGGCCTCATCATCATTTTGTTGAACGCCATACTTGACTAATAATAGTTTAGTCTGTTGCTGTGGGGATAACTCAAATATTCTCAAATCACTCACCAATTGAAGATTTGAGGACTCAACTGCATCAAATAGCTGAATTTCATATTCCATAAGTTCCGCTGGAATATGATATGTTTCATTATTTATAATTGATGCATATCTATAATTTGATAGATTGATATTTTTGGAGATTGTGGTTTTTGATGTCGTACAGCCAATTAAGGCAACCACCATCGCAATCAAAGCTAAATGACTTATTAATTTCTTCATTTTGCATTAAAACTTCACGGCTCTATGGAGTATTATAATAACAAGAAAACGTGAGCCAACTATGCCACGCCTTGATTTGAGGGCCCTGAGAAAGCCTATGTGCAGATGTAACAATAGCAGCCCACGCTATACGCGTGAGAACCACTATGCTATCTTTGCACGGTTGAAAATTTCTCAGGTTCTCAAATCACAAGATAAGCATAACGCTTCTTATTTTTCCAAAATGTCTTGGACCGACAATCGTCAATCCTAAGGCAAAATTACTAAAAAGACTTGAAACACAAAAGTTTTTTGTCCTGAAAATTTACATGCTACAGAGAAAAAGAACAGATAAGGTACAAAAAGACTCTTTTGTCCTGTAAATTGGAACGGTGATTTTTAAAGCTGTGTGGGCTTTCGAGGGAGTTTTACTTAGATATATGAAAAGAAAATCCATAACTTGCTGATAGATTCAATGAGGTTACGGATTGGATGAGAAAAGCGAAAATTACCGGTATTCTTATATTCGTGCTATTGGATAGTCGAATATTTTCCTATTACAATTAGGCCCTAATAGTTGTTTATCGGTTGCTTATTTAACTAACAAAACCCCTTGCAACAATGAATGTTGAAGGGGTTTTGTCGTGCGCATGGGGGGA
>CAYWWE010000014.1:27649-32531 GCA_964461785.1 uncultured Bacteroides sp. | reverse complement strand
CCGTTCTGGGTTATCTCGCGTATGTTGATTTCGGGATTGAAGTTGGTGGCGAAAGCCTTGCCGTGGTCGCCGGCATTGCAGTCAACGATGTCGAGGGTCTCCATCTCCGAGAAGAAATGTTTCGCGGCATAGGCGGTGAAGACGCCGCTCACGCCGGGATCGAAGCCACAGCCGAGGATGGCACACAGACCGGCCTCCTCAAAGCGCTCGCGGTAGGCCCATTGCCATGAATACTCGAAGTGGGCAACATCCTTGGGCTCGTAGTTGGCCGTGTCGAGATAGTTGACACCGGTGCGAAGGCAGGCCTCCATGATCGTGAGGTCCTGATAGGGCAGCGCTACATTGATGACTATTTCGGGCCGGTGGCGGCGGAGGAGCTCGACTACCTCGTCGACATTGTCGGCATCGACACGATCTGTAGTTATCGAAGCGTGGCCGGTGGCTTTGCGTATTTTCTCGGCCACAGCATCACATTTGCTCTGGGTCCGCGAGGCTATGACGATGGAGCTGAACACGTCGGGGTTTTCGGCACACTTGTAGGCGGCTACCGTTCCGACACCGCCGCATCCGATGATGACTACTTTAGACATTTTGGGATTGATGGGGATAAAATGCTTTTTTTGAGAGTATGAAAAATATTGGGATGAGCTGCTGCCGGGGGGCTCGCTCAGTTGACTATCACAACATATTCGCTGCCGGTGCCTCCAACGACACGGTATCGTCTCAGACCGTAGCGCTGCTGCGCTGCCGGGCCCGAGAGTGGCATCCCGTTGCCCTGGAAGATATCGTAGGTCGACCCGCACTTCGGACATCGGGCATAGCCCTGGTCGCTGTCGGCCACGACCCTTATGTCGCGGCGTGCCTCGACCGGACATGACAGATCGAAAGCCGCCGGAGGAGTGAGTTGCGGATCGCCCGAATAGGAGAAAGTGCCCACGAGGAGCACCCCGCCGTAGCCGGTGGCCGTCATTGCCGTGTAGGGATAGCCCGGGGGCTCCGTCGGCGAGCCGGTCTCGCGTATGAAGCGGCGCGAGGTGGCTGCTCCGGCAATGCCGTAGGCATGCCAGTCGCCGATGGTCGTAAACGGGATCCTGACCGCCGCGAGGGGGATCCGGTCGGAATCCACATCATGGCATCCCGCAAGCGACAGGATAGCCACAGTAGCCGCCAGAGCGCGAATCGCCAGCCTCATCTTCAGGCCTGTCCGCCCGTGTACAGATTGCGGAGCATATCGCCGAACTTGTCGGCAGCCTCCTGCATCTTAGGGCCGATAAAGGGCTTGAGCATCGGGGGAATATCCACTTCGGCTATCGGTGTGACAACCGACTTGTCGGCCGTAGGGCCATCCTCGATATTGATCGAGAGCGCCAGAGGCACGGGCGAGTTCTTCGCGCTCATCACAATGCGCGAGGGCTCGGTGCGCTCAGTGATGGCGAGCGTCATCTCGCCGGCCGGAGCGGCAGTGATGATGATCGAGTCGGGGGTGAAGCGCACATCACCGATCTTGTTGCGGAGCTCGGCAGGAAGCGATTCGAGTCGCTCGCCGAGATTGCTGAAATCACTCAGCCGGGCAAACACCGCAGCGGGCGATGCCGGGAGTTCTACAGTCTTACCTTTGAATTCGGCCATCTTAGTGGGGCAGGATTGGGATTAATTTCAGTTATTGCGGTTGGCGGGCACCCAGTTGGCAGGATCCTTGCGCCACTCCTTGAGGGTCTCCACATCTTCCGGACGGATATAACCGGTCTCCATGGCGCTTTCGAGCAGGGCGGTATAGTTGCTCAGAGTGCAGAGCTCCACATCGGCCTTCTTGAACGCCTCGATAGCGATAGGGAACTGATAGGTGAACATCGCTGCCATGCCGATCACCTCGCAACCGGCGGCACGGATGGCCTGCACAGCCTTGAGCGACGAACCGCCCGTCGAGATGAGATCCTCGATCACCACCACGCGCTGTCCGGGCTTGAGATTGCCCTCGATCAGATTTTCCAGACCGTGGTCCTTGGGAGTGGAGCGCACATACACGTATGGCTTGCCCATGGTGTCGGCCACGAGAGCGCCCATAGCGATCGCTCCGGTAGCGACACCGGCAATGGCATCGGGATTGTCAAAGCGTTCGAGGATGAGGCGGCAGAGCTCCACCTTGAGGAATGAGCGTAACTCGGGGTAAGATAGAGTCTTACGATTGTCTGTATATATCGGTGAGTTCCAACCCGATGCCCATGTGAAAGGGAGTTCGGGCTGAAGTTTGATAGCGCTGATCTCAAGCAGTTTCTCTGCTACTAATCTGTCAAGTTCTTTCATGGCTTCCTGAGCGGTTAACATTTGAGTTTGAAAGTGCAAATTTACACATTATTTCATAAAATACGGAATTTGCAAAGTCGAAATTTGAATTGGAGCCGCCCAGAGGCCACGCAGAGAACGTAGAGCGGCGATACCGCATCGTCCCTATCGAGCTCGAATAAGTCTCCTGGCCGCTGATTTTCCCTAAAATCGAAAGAATCTTGACTGATATTCGCAAAACATCATAAAAATTAAAAATAAAAGACTACATTTGCATCGGAATCTGATTTATGCATAAGAGCTCTGTGGCACTCGTGAAGGCTACGAAATCATCCACTATTGATCCCGAATCGCATTATCTTATATGGACATGCCTCCGGCATATTGAGGGGTCAGCCCAACATACCGGAGACATGTCCATATATTTATACTCTTAAACGTCATGAAATATTTATTCTCGATTATTTTAGTTATTGGCCTATCTTTCAATTTGGCTGCTCAGTCGAAAAAGACAGACAGAATAATTAAAGCGACAGAGCTTATACCGCTCGATTCGTCTTATATCGAAATCCTATACGAATATATAGCCCATGACCCGATGCTTGATGAGACCAGAGAGGACTTCAAACTCCTTGAAATAGGGCATACCCACAGTAAATATTACGACTACGCCGCCTTTCAAAAGGATTCGGTTATGGAAGTTGACTATCCGGATGGATTGCCGGAAAGCAGACACAGGAAACTCTCGCAAACATATCACCCTACCTGGGAATCGACTATAAAAGACCTAAGTGCAGGAATTATCAAAACATACGATTCGGTATTATTAGATGAATATGTTTATGAGGAGCCGATGAATGCCATGCACTGGACTCTCACGCCGGGCAGTGAGACGATCTGCGGATATAAGTGCCGCAAGGCGACCAGTTCGTTTCGCGGACGCAAATGGACGGCATGGTACGCCCCCGATCTACCCCTTGACAACGGCCCCTGGAAGTTCGGCGGCCTGCCCGGGTTGATCCTTAAAGCGACGAGCGATGATGGCGATCAGAAATTTGAGGCTGTCTCAATCCATAAGAACGGACACAAAATCGGCCTGAAAAAATTCTGGTATCAGAAGACGACGCGCGAGAAATATAATGCGGAGTTTAAGCAATACAAGACAACTCCGAGGCAGTATCATATTGCCAATCCGGCAACGGCGCCGAAGGATAAGGACGGCAATATCGTCACCTCTGAATTCCGCCGCCTCTTTTTCAGCCCCATCGAGCTCGAATAAGCCCCCGGTCTGCTGATGATCACAAAATTCAAAAAATTGGATAATATTCGCAAAAATTCCTAAAATTAAAAATAAAAGATTATATTTGCATCGGAATCTGATTCGTGCACATTTTGAGCATGCCAACCTCGATCTTATTCACTAATCCGCTTCACAACCATCAACCCATCCCTCAACCCTCTAATACCCCAACGAGATGAAGAAGAAACTCATCATCGCGGCTGCCCTCGCCGTTGCAGCCATCTCCGCCTACGCAACCGTAAGATTCAAGTCCTCCTGCGGAATAATTGTCTACACCCTCGACTTCGGTGAAGTACCCGAATACATGACACAAGAGGAAATTGACAAGTATTATGAGGATCTCAATGAAGATCTCTGTGGCACTCGTGAAGGCTACGAAATCATCCACTATTGATCCCGAATCGCATTATCTTATATGGACATGCCTCCGGCATATTGAGGGGTCAGCCCAACATACCGGAGACATGTCCATATATTTATACTCTTAAACGTCATGAAATATTTATTCTCGATTATTTTAGTTATTGGCCTATCTTTCAATTTGGCTGCTCAGTCGAAAAAGACAGACAGAATAATTAAAGCGACAGAGCTTATACCGCTCGATTCGTCTTATATCGAAATCCTATACGAATATATAGCCCATGACCCGATGCTTGATGAGACCAGAGAGGACTTCAAACTCCTTGAAATAGGGCATACCCACAGTAAATATTACGACTACGCCGCCTTTCAAAAGGATTCGGTTATGGAAGTTGACTATCCGGATGGATTGCCGGAAAGCAGACACAGGAAACTCTCGCAAACATATCACCCTACCTGGGAATCGACTATAAAAGACCTAAGTGCAGGAATTATCAAAACATACGATTCGGTATTATTAGATGAATATGTTTATGAGGAGCCGATGAATGCCATGCACTGGACTCTCACGCCGGGCAGTGAGACGATCTGCGGATATAAGTGCCGCAAGGCGACCAGTTCGTTTCGCGGACGCAAATGGACGGCATGGTACGCCCCCGATCTACCCCTTGACAACGGCCCCTGGAAGTTCGGCGGCCTGCCCGGGTTGATCCTTAAAGCGACGAGCGATGATGGCGATCAGAAATTTGAGGCTGTCTCAATCCATAAGAACGGACACAAAATCGGCCTGAAAAAATTCTGGTATCAGAAGACGACGCGCGAGAAATATAATGCGGAGTTTAAGCAATACAAGACAACTCCGAGGCAGTATCATATTGCCAATCCGGCAACGGCGCCGAAGGATAAGGACGGCAATATCGTCACCTCTGAATTCCGCCG
>CAYWWE010000014.1:0-27549 GCA_964461785.1 uncultured Bacteroides sp. | reverse complement strand
CGGCAACGGCGCCGAAGGATAAGGACGGCAATATCGTCACCTCTGAATTCCGCCGTCTATTCTTCAGCCCGATAGAGCTCGAATAAGCCTCCGGGCCGATGAGTCAAAATTATCGGGTGAGGCCGAAGTGGGCGATGCGGCAGGCAAGGCAACGACGCTCCTGACAGTAGCGGCGACGTAGCTGGATTATAGCCTGACTGTCAAAGGCATTCTCAGCCCTCAGCCCCGCGCGGGCAAATGCCTCAACTATCGAGTTGCGCTCGGGCGGCAGGAGCTGGAGCATATCGAGGGCTTTCTCTTCAAGGGCCTCGTCGCCTCGCGCGGCTGCATAGGAGTGGATCAGCGGCACGGCCGCGTTGATCACCATCAGCTCGGCCGAGGAGCGGCTCAGGCCGCGACCGGCGTTGGCCACGGGGCTGCCGCCAAAGGTATAGTGGGTCTGCCAATAGTCCGACACCACGGGCGAGAAGAGCAACCGCGCCTGCTCGGCTGTCGGGGCAGCAAGCATACGCGAGTGCATCCTGAAGCCTCCGGCGAGCATTGCCGCCAGAGTGGCTATGCGGCGGTGAGGGAAGTTGGCAGGACGCATCCGGCTCATCTTCCAGCCGACCGACACAGGCATGCGCAGCCCGAATTTACGGGCCATGAAGCGATATTCCTTCATCAGCTCCACGGCGTATGGCTCGCCGGCCCCGGCGGGGAGATCGAGCAGCCCGCTCTGCCCGAAGAGTATCGCCTCGAGGGTAGTGACCGAATCGGAGTGCTTGCCCATAACATGAAGCGGGGTGGCCAGAGCCAGCCGCTCGAAAGGATCGGCGTTGACGCTGAAGCCCAGACACCGGGCCACGGTGACGTAGGTTGCCTGCTCATAGTCACCCCCGAGGCGGCTGCGCAGCTCCTCGATTCGACGCTCCTTATCATACAGGCGCTCGAACGCAAGCGCGGTGAGCCACGAACGCCGCCGGAGCGGATCCATAGCCCCGATAAGCGGGGCACACGGCAGATCGAGATCGGCGCGCTCCACCAGGCTGCGGTAGCGGGTCTCGAGATCGGGGCGGCGCGGAAGCACCATCTGCGGCACTGTCTCGCCATTGCTCCGGCAGATCGTTCGGTCGCTGACATCAACCACATGCAGGATCACCGAGTCATAGGCCGGATCGGTGTCATGGCGGTGCCGGAGCCAGTCGCTGGCCCTTACATGGATCTCAACATTGCCCACCCAGCTGTGGCCGGCAATCTCGATGCGGGCATTGAAGAAGTCGGGACCCGCGTCGGTATTGCGTCGGCCCGGATGGATGATTCGCACCGGGCGCCCGTCGACCGTAGAGAGAGCGCCGGGGGGCAACAGTCTGTGCTCCCACGCATACTGCATCAGCATCTCCTCCATGATGGCTCAGGGGCGTGATGGAGTCAATAGAGATGTTCGCTGCGATCCTTGACCTCGGCAGGAGTGAGTGGCTTGCGGCTCATCGAGCGCCACACAAATGCGATATAGGCAATCACAAACGGCACGGCGAGCGACACCCAGCTCATGGTCTCGAGCGTGAAGAGGGAGCTCGATGAGTTGGAGATGGTGAGCGACGAGTCGAGATCGAGCAGCGAAGGATAGTAAGGGGTGTTGTTGAAGCCGGCCAGACAGAACAGAGCCACGACCACGAGGACCGTGCCGAAGCCGGTGTACCAGATGCCGTTGTTGAAGCCCGTGCGGAACACCGTCATAACCAGACCGGCCACGACAAGCACTACGCCGACCACGAAGATCGCGGCCACCACAGGCATGGCAAGCAGATTGTTGAGATATTTGTAGGGCTCGGGCATGAAGCCGGCGGGAGTCTCGGTGAGGCCCGTGGTGGTGAGCAGCACTCCCGTAAAGGTCAGGAAGAGCACCACAAACACAAGGCCGTTGAGCAGCACGCGGCGGCGGTTGCGACGCTCAAGGTTGGGAGCATCCTTGATCGACTTGAGGAAGAACAGTGCGGCCTGGGTGCGGGCGAGGAAAAGGACCGTGAATCCGAGCAGGAGATTCTGCCAGCACACTATGGCCTCAAGGCCGCGTGTGGGAGCCCAGCGGGAGATCACCGGAGCGGAAGCATCGAGGATATTGCCCTTGCTCACCGTAAATTCAGCGCCGAAAAACATCATACCTACCGCCACGCCGAGCAGGATGCAGCCCACACAACCGTTGATGAACAGGAAGACGTCGTAAGTCTCGCGGCCATACAGATTGCCCGGCTTGCGACGGTATTCATAACTGACGGCCTGAAGCACGAAGCTAAACAGGATCAGCATCCATAGCCAGTAGGCACCGCCGAAACTCGTTGAGTAGAATAGCGGAAAGGAAGCGAAGAAGGCTCCGCCAAACACCACAAGGGTTGTGAAGCCGAGCTCCCACTTGCGGCCGAGCGCATTGACGAGCAGCGCACGCCCCACACGATCCGACGCATGGGTCAGGAGCATTGTCTGGCCGCCCTGGATAAAAAGCAGGAACACGAGAGCCGCGCCCAGCACGGCGATGATGAGCCACCAATAGGCTTGAAGAGTTTCGAGGGCTATCATTTCGACGAGGGTTTAGGAGTGGGAGTAACGGTGTGGTCTTCGGGGCCGCGGGCGATTGCCTTGAGCATGATGCTCACTTCGGCGGCCAGAAGAGCAGTGAAGATAAGGGCAAAGAGCCAGAATGTGAGTATTACCGTGCCGGCGTTGAGATCGGATATGGCGGCGCGGGTGGGCATCAGATCCTGGATGACCCAGGGCTGACGGCCTACCTCGGCCACAACCCATCCGGCCTGCGAGCATACCCACACGAGCGGGATAGTGAGCATGGCGAGCCACTGCACCAGCTTGTTGCGCTTGACGAGCTTGGGTTTGCGGTAGGCCAGGAACAGGGCGACCACAAAAAACAGCAGTAGCCAGCCGCCTATGATCACCATTATGTGGAAAGCATAGAAGGTGACAGCCACCGGGGGCACCGCCTCGGATGGCGACGTGAGATAGCCGTAGCCGAACGAGGGATAGTCGGCCTTGATGGCTGCGCGGGCGGCGGCCATCCCTGAGGCATCGCCGGCGGCCATGGCGGAGTCAAACTTGCGCAGGGCCTCGTGGGAGCGCTTGCCTGCCTCTATGCGCTCGGCATAGCTCATGGTGCGCACCGTGTCGCCCGAGGCGGTGATGTCGGTCACTCCATCGATGAGGTCGTTGATGCCGGGCACGAATGCATCCTTGTCGTGAGTGGCGAGGAAGCTGAGGCCATAGGGGATGGAGATATCAAACAGGAATGGATTCTCGTCGTTGTCAACCTCCTTGGCCGGATTGATGATACCGAAAGCAGTGATGGCCTGGCCGCGCGAGCCGTTGTAAAGGCCCTCCATGGCCGCGAGCTTCATGGGCTGCACCCGTGCCACATCGACACTCGACGAGTCGCCGCTCCAGAGGGTGACGAGAATACCTGTCAGGCCTACCCATCCGGCCACCTTGATCGAGCGTATGGCCATATCCTTGCAGCGGCGGCGCAGAAGGAACCAGCAGCTGACGCCGATGACAAACACACCCGCCAGAGTCCAGCCGCTCATCACGGAGTGGATAAACTTATGGATAGCTACAGGCGAGAGCGCCACCTCGGCAAACGAGTCCATGACGTTGCGCATCTGGGCCGGGTCAAACTCCATGCCAACAGGATACTGCATCCATGCGTTGGCAACCAGGATCCACAGCGCCGAGATGCTCGCGCCTATCGCAGTGAGCCATGTGGCAGTGAGATGGAAGCGGGGACTGACCTTTGTCCAGCCAAAAAACATCACCGCGATAAATGTGGCCTCCATAAAGAAAGCGAATATGCCCTCAACGGCCAGCGGGGCGCCGAAGATGTCGCCCACAAACCATGAGTAGTTGCTCCAGTTGGTGCCGAACTCAAATTCGAGGATAATGCCGGTGGCCACACCGAGCGCAAAGTTGATCCCGAATAGCAGCATCCAGAATTTGGTGGTGGCGAGCCACTCCCGGGAGCGTCCCTGTCTGTAATAGATAGTCTCCATTATCGCCACGATGATGGAGAGTCCGAGAGTCAGAGGCACAAAAAGCCAGTGATACATGGCCGTCAGGGCAAATTGCCATCGCGACCAGTCTACAACGCTTATAAGATCATTCATGATATCGGATTATTGTTCTTTTTCTTTTAAGGTCATTTGTTTTGGGCTCCGGTTGCCTCAGGAGTGGAGGTGAGGCTGCTCCTTACGGCAGCAGCCCGGGCCTCGTCGGTGTCATACCGCTCCTTGAGCAGGTCGGGGAAAAAGAGCAGCTTCATCACCCCGAACAACAGTATGAGCTTGATGATGATGAGCGCCCACAGCTTGCGGCCCACCGTCATTGAACGGAAGCCGTCGATATACAGGTCTGCCACACGCCGCCACATGAGACACTCAGAGAGTTTCGGCCGCCACTATCGGTAGAATGTCGGCAGGATTATAGATGATGTGGTCGGCATGATTATCCCGCAGCTCGCTGACCGGCCTGAAGCCCCAGGTCACGCCCACCGACTCGACACAGGCACGTCGTCCGGTCTCCATGTCCACCCCCGAATCGCCCACATACAGCACCTCGGCCTTAGGAGTGGGATGGATCGAGAGGATGTCGAACACAATTGACGGATCAGGCTTTGACGGCACCCCGGCGCGGTGTCCCTCGGCGGCTACCCAGTCTATGTCGGGAAAATACACATCCATCAGGCGCGTCACGGCCTCCTGATATTTATTTGATGCCACAGCAAGAGCCACACCCTGGGCCTGAAGCTCCCTGAGCAACTCCGGTATGCCCGGATAGGGGGTGGTGAGATCGGCCAGATGCGCGTCATAATAGTCGCGGAAGTGGGTCCGCACGCGCTCCACCGTGGCCATGTTGCGATGCTCCTCGGGCAAAGCCCGCTCTATCAGGCGACTCACACCGTTGCCCACCATCATTGTATAGGCCGTAAGGGCATGTGTGGGGTAGCCCTCGGCCTCCAGAGCATAGTTGGTGGCGGCCCCGAGATCGTCGATCGTATTGAGGAGCGTTCCGTCCAGATCAAAAATCACAAGTCGTTTCATCGACGGCAAAGATACATATTATTTTGTACAATATCATCATTTTTATTACCTTTGTTCACTCTTCGCCATTATTACCTGAAGTCAGTTACCAATATCCCGAATACCACCCTTTAGCCAATATTGATGAAAGGCAAAGTTTCACCCCTCAAGTGGGTTCCCAGCGTATATTTCGCGATGGGTCTCCCGTTCATAGCCCTCAACCTTGTGGCTGTGATAATGTTTGACGACCTCGGAGTCGACAAAGCCCAGATAGCGTTCTGGACCTCCCTGCTCACCCTCCCCTACACTCTCAAATTCATCTGGAGCCCCCTGCTCGAGATCTACTGGACCAAGCGCAACTTTGTCATCGCCACCCAGGCCATATCGGGCTTCGGATTCGGCGTGATAGCGTTCCTGCTGCCGCTGCCGGGGTTCTTTGCATTCACCATTGCCATGATGGCCGTCATAGCATTTTCGGGCGCTACCCACGACATTGCCACCGACGGCATCTATCTCACGGCGCTCGACAAGAAGACCCAGTCTACCTACATAGGCTGGCAGGGAGCCTTCTATAATCTGGCCAAAGTGCTCGCCAATGGCGGCCTGGTGTGGCTGGCCGGCTTCCTCATCACCCGTTTCAAGGAAACCGATCCGGTCCGGGCCCCCTTCTATGCCTGGATGATCATAATGGGTGTGATCGGAGCGCTGCTGATCGTCCTGTCGGTGTATCACTTTTTCGTGCTGCCCCGCACTCCCCGCCCCCAGTCGGCTCCTCCGGGCTTCGGATCGGCCATGCACTCGATGTGGCAGGTGCTCGTGGCCTTCTTCCGCAAGCAATACATTGCCCTCTATATCCTCTTTATCCTCTGCTACCGCCTCACCGAGGGTCTGGCCCTGAAGATGGTGCCCATCTTCCTCAAGGCCTCGCGGGCCGACGGAGGTCTGGCGCTCTCCAATGAGGAGATCGGCACCCTCTACGGCATCTTCGGCACCGTGGCCTTCATCCTCGGCTCGATTCTGGGCGGCTACTACATAGCCCGCTTCGGTCTGCGCAAGGTGCTCTTCTCGCTCGTTGCCATCTTCAACGTACCCTTCCTCATCTACTTCCTTTTCTCGGCCTTCATACCCGAAAACCTGTGGGTGATAGGCTCCGGACTCGTGGCCGAATATCTCTGCTACGGATTCGGCTTCGTGGGACTGACACTGTTCATGATGCAGCAGGTGGCGCCGGGCAAGCACTCGATGGCCCACTATGCCTTTGCCTCGGCCATCATGAACCTCGGCGTGATGCTTCCGGGCATGATCAGCGGCTGGCTTTGCGACATGCTCGGCTATGAGGTGTTCTTCATTGTGGCTCTCGTGATGTCGATCCCGTCGTTTATCCTTGCGCGTCTGGTGCCCTTCACCCATCCCGACAAGGGGGGCGACACACCCGAGGAGATCGCAGACGACGCAATTCTTGCCGAAGAATCCACCGTCACTCAATAAATTCAGCCCCTCCCTTTTTCCGATAACTCTTATATATCCTTAATAGATATGAACACACCCAAAGCGGCCTCTCTCCCCGCATTTCCCTGGCAGGAACGTCCTGCCGGATGCAACGACCCCGTATGGCGCTACGCCGGAAACCCCATCATAGGGCGGTACAGCATACCCACGTCCAACAGCATATTCAACAGCGCTGTTGTGCCTTTCGGCGACGGCTATGCCGGAGTGTTCCGCTGCGACAACCGCGCCGTGCAGATGAATATCTTTGCCGGCTTCAGCGCCGACGGCATCAACTGGGACATCGAGCACGAGCCTATCAAGTTTCAGGCAGGCAACACCGACATGATCGAGTCGGCCTACAAATATGATCCGCGCGTCACCTTTATCGACGACCGCTGGTGGATCACATGGTGCAACGGCTACCACGGACCCACGATCGGCATCGGATATACATTCAACTTCAAGGAGTTTTTCCAGTGCGAGAACGCCTTCCTGCCCTTCAACCGCAACGGCGTGCTCTTCCCGGAGAAGATCAACGGCAAATATGCCATGCTCAGCCGCCCGAGCGACAACGGCCACACCCCGTTCGGCGACATCTGGGTGAGCTACAGCCCCGACATGAAGTTCTGGGGCGAACACCGCCACGTCATGAGCCCCGCCCCCTTCGAGCTCAGCGCCTGGCAGTGCACCAAGGTCGGTGCCGGCTCGGTGCCCATCCTCACCGACGAGGGGTGGCTCATCTTCTTCCACGGCGTGATCAACACCTGCAACGGCTTCCGCTACTCGATGGGCGCCGCCCTGCTCGACCGCGACGATCCCTCGAAGGTCATCTACCGCTCGCAGCCCTATCTCCTCGCGCCCGCCGCACCCTACGAGCTGGCCGGCGACGTGCCCAACGTAGTCTTCCCCTGCGCAGCCATGACCTCTGGCGACAAGGTCGCCATCTACTACGGCGCCGCCGACACCACGGTGTGCATGGCTTTCGGCTATATCAGCGAGATTCTTGACTTCCTTAAACACAACTCGTTATGAAACGCATCCTGGCGTGGGCCGCTTCAGTGGCCGTAGCAGCATCATCGGTGGCCGCCGACAAGGAGCCGGTCGATTGGGTTAACCCCTTCATCGGCACCACCAACTTCGGCACCACCAATCCCGGCGCTCTGGTCCCCAACGGACTGATGTCCGTCACCCCATTTAATGTGATGGGCTCCGACCTCAACAATTTCGACAAGGACAAGCGCTGGTGGTCGACCCCCTACGACAACACCAACTCATTCTTTACGGGCTTCAGCCATGTCAACCTCAGCGGCGTGGGCTGTCCCGACCTGAGCTCGATCCTTGTCACGGCCACCACGGGCGATCTCGACGTTGACTATCACAACTACGGCACCACCTATTCCGACGAGAAAGCCACGCCGGGACTCTACAGCCTCTCGCTGGACAAATACGGCATCACCGCCCAGGCCACTGCCACCACCCGCACCAGCCTGATCCGCTTCACTTTCCCCGCCGGCAAGGGCAACATCCTGCTCAATCTCGGCGAAGGCCTCACCAACGAGAGCGGAGCCACCGTGCGCCGCATCTCCGACACCGAAGTGGTAGGCAGCAAGCTGATGGGCACTTTCTGCTACAACCCGCAGGCTGTCTTTCCCCTCTACTTCGCCATGCGCGTGAGCCGCAAACCGGCCTCGCAGGGCTTCTGGAAATTCCAGCGCCCGAAGCAGGGCGTGGAGGCCGACTGGGATGTCGACGACAACAAGTACAAGCTCTATCCCGGCTTCTCGCGCACTATGTCGGGCGACGACATCGGCGTGTGGTACACCTACGACACCACCGCCGGCGAGCAGATCGAGGTGTCGGTCGGCGTGTCGTTTGTAAGCGAGGAAAACGCGCTTGAGAACCTCCGCGCCGAGCAGCCCGCAGGCACCACATTCGACACCGTCTATGCCGACGCACGCCGGCGCTGGAACGACGATCTCGCGCGCCTGTCGGTTGCCGGAGGCACCGACGACCAGAAGACCGTGTTCTACACCGCCCTCTACCACACCCTCATCCACCCGAGCATCCTTCAGGATGTCAACGGTCAGTATCCCGCGATGGAGACCGACACAATCCTCACCACCCCGGGCAACCGCTACACCGTGTTCTCGCTCTGGGACACCTACCGCAACCTACATCAGCTCATGACCCTCGTCTATCCCGAGCGTCAGCTCGACATGGTGCGCTCGATGGTGGATATGTCGAAGGAATGGGGCTGGCTTCCAAAGTGGGAGCTCTTCGGCCGCGAGACCTTCACGATGGAGGGCGATCCAGCCATACCGGTCATTGTCGACACCTGGCGCAAGGGGCTCACCGATTTCGACATCGACGCAGCTTATACCGCCATGAAACGGTCGGCCACCACTCCGGGAAAGGACAATCCGATGCGTCCCGACATCGACCCCTATATAGAGAAAGGCTATATACCGCTCGGATTCTTTGCCGGCGACAACTCGGGCGACAACTCCGTGAGCCACGCCCTTGAGTATTATGTTGCCGACAACGCCCTGGCATGGCTCGCCGCGCAGCGGGGCGACAAGGAATTTGCCAATGAACTTAACAAGCGCGCCGCCGGATGGAAAAACTACTATTCAAAGGAGAGCGGCACCCTGCGCCCGATCAACCCCGACGGTTCTTTCCTCGATCCGTTCAATCCCCGTCAGGGCGAAAACTTCGAGGAGGTGCCCGGCTTCCATGAAGGCAGCGCATGGAACTACACATTTTTCGTGCCCCACGACATCGACGGGCTCGCCAAAGCCATGGGAGGCAACCGCAAGTTTGTCGACAAGCTCCAGATGGTGTTTGACCAGGGTCTCTACGATCCCGCCAACGAACCCGACATAGCCTATCCCTACCTCTTCAGCCGCTTCAAAGGCGAGGAATGGCGCACCTCGAAGCAGGTGAGCGAGCTGCTCGACAAGCATTTCACCACCAAGCCCGACGGCATCCCGGGCAACGACGATGCCGGCACCATGTCGGCCTGGGCCGTATTCTCGATGCTCGGCTTCTACCCCGACGTGCCCGGTGTGCCTGAATATACCCTCGTCACGCCTACGTTTGACACCGCAGTGGTCAATCTCGGCGACCATGACCTGACAGTCTCGAAAGAGCATGGCCCGAAAGCCATGATCCTGCTCGACGGCAAGCCCGTAGGCCACCGCATAAGCCATGACAGCCTGGTCAACGCCCGCACCCTCAGATTCATTACTCCCGAAAAATAACTCTTTAATCCTCTGCATCAAGTGATCTCTACATTTCCAATACTTACATTCGCGCCTCAGTTCAAGAGCGTAATCTGGGGCGGAAAGCGCATCGCCGAATTCAAAGGGATGCCGAGCCAGGGCGACACCATTGGCGAGAGCTGGGAGCTCTCAGGCGTGCCCGGCCACGAGTCGGTGGTCAACGAAGGGCCCTTCAAGGGGCAGAACCTGCGCACCCTCCTCGCCGACCACGGCAAGGAGATAATGGGCGAGCGCCTCGTGAAGCGCTACGGCGACGAATTTCCGCTGCTCATCAAACTGATCGACTCGGCCGACGACCTCTCCGTTCAGGTGCACCCCGACGACGCCCTCGCCGAGAAGCGCCATCACTGCCCCGGCAAGACCGAGATGTGGATCAGTGTCGATCCCGCTCCCGACGCATATCTCTACGCCGGATTCACCTCGCCAATCACGCCCGACGATTACCGCCGCCAGATCGCCGACAACACCATCATCGGCTCGCTCGGAAAGTATTATCCGCGCAAGGGCGACGTGTTTTTCCTCCCCGCCGGACGCGTCCACAGCATCGGCAAGGGCAACTTCGTGCTTGAGATCCAGGAGACCTCCGACATCACCTACCGCATCTACGACTACGACCGCCGCGACGCCCAGGGCAACCCACGTCAGCTTCACGTCGAGGAGTCGATGGAAGCCGTTGACTTCAACGACACCGACAGCGCCGCCCCCACATCCATCCCCGCCGACCGCAACACGGAGCACATCATAGCCGACTGCGACCACTTCACGACAACGGCCATCGACGTTGACGGCTCCGCTACCCTAAGCCTCGCTTCGCGCGACTCTTTCTCCGTAATCGCCTGTATCGACGGCGATGCCGTGGTCACCGATCCCGAGGGCCGCATCACTCCGCTCCCCAAGGGTCACACCGCCCTCATCCCCGCCGAGATGGCAGAAGTGACCATTACCGGCACCGCCCGGATCATCACCTCTTATATCCGCTGACAAGCGACGCACTCCATTTCCACCTGCAATTCTAACGCCTGAAAAATATCTAACCCAAATGTATCGCTACGACAACCGAATAGTCGCAACCCTCGATGCCGGAGGCACCAACCTCGTGTTCGGCGCCATGCGCGGCTGCGAATTTATCATAGAACCTATCACCCTCCCGTCCTGCTCCGACGATCTCGACAAGTGTCTGGCCAATATCGTTGAGGGCTTTACCCAGGTCTTCAACATCCTCGAAGAGAAGCCCGTGGCCATCAGCTTCGCCTTCCCCGGTCCGGCCGACTATGCCTCGGGCGTGATCGGCGGCTATCTGCCCAACTTCCCCTCGTTCCGCGACGGCGTGGCTCTCGGGCCGTTCCTTCAGGCCAAGTTTGACATACCGGTCTACATCAACAACGACGGCGATCTCTTTGCCTACGGCGAAGCCACCGGCGGCGTGCTCCCCGAGATCAACAAGCGTGTGGCCGAGCTCGGCGGACACAAAGTCTACAAGAACCTTCTCGGCTTCACCTTCGGCACTGGCCTCGGCATAGGCGAAGTGATCAACGGTCAGCTCAACCTCGGCAATAACTCATGCGTCGAAGCCTTCTGCCTCCGCAACAAGACCATGCCCGGCATCATGGCCGAAGACGGTGCGTCGATCCGTGCCGTCATCCGCGAATATAAGAAGATCTCCGGCTCCGATGAGGAGGGCCTTACTCCCTACGACATCTTCAAGATAGCCGAGGGCACGCGCGAAGGCGATGCCGAGGCTGCCAAAGAATCGTTTGCACGCTTCGGCGAGGTGGCCGGCGATGTGTTTGCCACCGCCGTGTGCCTCACCGATTCGCTCGTGGTAGTTGGCGGAGGTGTGACAGGCGCCATGAAGTATATCAAGCCCGCCCTGCTGGCCGAGATGCGCTCCAAGATACAGACCCTCTCGGGCGACAGCATCGACCGCATCCCGATGCGAGTGTTCGACCTCGACTCCGACGACGAATTTGCCATCTTCGTCACCGGCAGCTCACGCACCATCCCCGTGCCCGGCACCGACCACACGGCCATCTACGACCCGATGAAGCGCACCGGCCTCACCGTGAGCCGCATCGGCGCCTCCAAAGCCATCTCGATCGGCGCATATAATTACGCACTCGCTCAGATCGACGCAGCCGAGAAAAACTGACCGCCAATCTCCTCCAAATAGTTTAATCCCCTTTCCCCACACAACCTACCATGTCCTACAAAATCGTAGAAATCGAGGGTATCGGTGATGTCTACGCCCAGAAGCTCGAAGCCGCTGGCATCAAGACCACTGAAGACCTCCTCGAAAACGCTGCCACACCCAAACAGCGCAAGGATCTCGCCGAGAAGACCGACATCTCAGAGAAGCTCATCCTCAAATGGGCCAACCACGCCGATCTCTTCCGCATCAAGGGTGTAGCCGGCCAGTTTGCCGAGCTGCTCGAAGCAGCCGGTGTTGACACCGTCAAGGAGCTCCGCCACCGCGTGGCAGCCAATCTCCAGCCCAAGATGGTCGAGGTAAACGAGGCCAAGAACCTCTGCAACCGCGTGCCCTCCGTTACCGAAGTCGAGAAGATGATCGCCCAGGCCAAAGAGCTTGAGCCCAAACTGAGCTATTGATTCCTACCTCTTGTCCCTGCTGCCGGCCAATCGTCGGGCAGCAGGGATAATCATTGCCATGCGAGCGCTTTTCTACATCATCATACTGTTGATCGTGACGGGATGCACCTGTTCAGGCTCCGTAATCGAAAGGGAGCTTGACGATGCGTCGCGCCTCATCCAGTCAGACCCCACGGCTGCCCTCCATAAGCTCAACCGCTACGACCTGTCGGAGTTTGCCGACTCGGCCACGATGGCGCGCTGGGCTCTGCTCTACAGCGAAGCGCTCGTAGCCAATAATCTGAGTGCGCCAAACGACACTATTGTGGGCATAGCGATCGACTATTATGGCAACCACAATGTTGCCGACAAATTCCGCCACGCCTCGCGTCTGAAGGCGCTCCTCCGAGCGACCGGTAACCGCGACGATCTCGCCACGGCTCTCTATCTCCAGAAGGAGAAGGAGTTTATGCTCTACAAGGAGCGTGGACGGCGCGAACGTGCCCTGCTTGTGAGCCTGCTGATCCTGCTTGCCGCCGGCGCCCTGATAGTGTGGATGCGACAGCGGATGAAGCTGCAGATCGCGCGCAACGAGACCCTCATGGCCGAGGCATACGGCCTGAGATGCCGCCTCGACATCTTCAGCCGCGATGTTGACCGGCTGGAGACCACCCTCCACAGCCTGCTCGAAAGCCGGTTTGCACTGATCGACTCCCTCTGTCAGACCTACTACGAGTCGCAGGGCACCAAGACCGAGCGCAAAGCCATTGCCGACAAAGTGAAGGCCGAGATCGAAGCAATGCGCTCCGACTCGTTTCCGGAGATGGAAAGAGCGGTCAACGAATGTCGCGACAATCTGCTCGGACGTGTGCGCGACGCCTGGCCCGAGATCAAACCCGACGATTACCGGCTGCTGGTCTATCTGGCAAGCGGTCTTTCGACCCGCTCCATCTGCCTGCTCACAGATGAATCGACCGACGTGATCTACAAGCGCAAATCGCGCCTCAAGGCGCGCCTCCGCAGCCACATTCCTACCTTCGGCCCCGACTTTGAGGCCGTTTTCAAGGCCTGACGGAGGGCGGTCAGACTTTTCACAGACAGCCACAAAAATCTTACTATAAATCAAATACTTACATAGCGACCGGTCAGATCGCATTTTTGGTCGGAGAGGACAACGGGATGTAATTTTGCAGAAAAATTTCACCCCCACATGAACACCCGAATCCTCACCACGCTCCTTGCGGCAACATTGACCGCCACCACAGCCGGAGCACAGAATCAGGAGGCCCCCGACAGCCTCAGCCTTCAGCTTCAGGAAATAGTTGTCACCGCAAAACAGCCGGCAACGCGTCTTGTCGGATCCACTCTCGTATCGACCATTCCCGGCACTCCGCTGGCCGATCTGGGCACAGCGCTCGATGTCCTCGCCCAACTGCCGATGATCAGGGTTGACGACGGAGCTGTAAGCGTAACCGGCAAAAGCAATATCGAGATCTACATTGACGGACGCCCGATGCGCGACGGCACCGAGCTGCATCAGCTCCTCTCATCCGACCTTCGCAAGGTTGAGCTCCTCATGGCGCCCGGAGCCGCCTACCGAAGCACTACGGATGCCGTTCTTCGCATATCCACGCGTAGGAATTTTGTCAAAGGTCTGTCGGTTACCGAGCAGATGCAGATCAGAAAGCGGCATCTTTGGTCGGCCAACGACTTCGTTGATCTAAGCTACCGCACCGGCAGCTGGGATTTATTTGTCAACGGAGGCATAAATCGCGACAATTCCGTCATAAAGGGATCGACAATCAACACCCTCATCTATCAGGGTCAGAAAACCGTAGTGGGAAGCAGCCAGAACAACCGCTATCCTTCTACCGCCGGCACCATACGGCCCGGATTCAACTTCAGCAAGGGCACTCAGTCGCTCGGTGCCTATTACCGGTATAATCCCGAACGGGGCAACTTCTCCAACCACGGCTATGAATGGATCGACGACTCCGCGCCTCTGAGCCGGACAATAACCAAAGCGATCCGCGCCCACTCCCATCTCGTGTCGGCTTACTACGAAAACATATTTGCCGGGAAATATATGCTGCATTTCGACGGCGACTTCAAGCACTCCGATGCACACAATAGCAATCTCACCGCCTATCCCATGGCAGAGTCGGATGATGTAAGCTCCACCGACAGGAGGCAATCTACCCTCTGGGCCGGAAAGCTCTACCTCACATTCCCGCTTGGCAAAGGCGACCTGACTGCGGGCACGCAGGACAGCTACACTCACACCAATCTCGACTACCGGATGCTCAATCTCCAGATCGGAAGCTACATCCCCTCTGCTGTGACCGATGCGCGACAGACAGCGGCTGCGCTTTTTGCCTCCTGGTCGGGACAGATGGGTCCGCTCACTCTGACGGCCGGCGCCCGATTCGAGTATGTGGACTACGCTTTCACAGTCGATGGCCGGCGCGACAATGACGCGAGTCGGCGCGACAATCTGCTCACACCCGACCTCTCGGTTGGCTACTCTTTTGCCGACGGATCGCAGCTGAGCCTGTCCTACAAGATGGCAACTGTCAAGCCCCCTTACTCGCAGCTCACAGGCGCCCTGACCTACACCGGTCGGCATGAGATAGAGGGCGGCAACCCCTCTCTGCGCGACGAGCGAATGCACGACGTGCAGCTCTTCGGAATGTGGCGCGGCTTCATGCTTCAGGCCAATTTCATGCGCAGCATCGACACCTATGCGTTCGTCAAGCAGATATATCCCGCTGCCGACCTACAGCTGCTCATGCACCCGATCAACATAGATGTGTCGGCGGTCAATTTCTATCTGATCTGGAACAGACAGATAGGGTGCTGGATGCCCGACGTGACGGTCGGAATGTATGGCCAGCGGCTCGAAATTGACCATACGGCCCACAACCGGCCCATATTCTCATACTATTTCGACAACACTTTGCGGTTGCCTCGAGAGTGGACACTAACGGCCAATGTCAACGGCTCTTCCGCCGGCGATATGCACACTAACCGGTTTGCGGCCACTCCATTCACCATGAATCTCTCGATAGGGAAGACTCTGCTGCACAAAAATCTCACCCTGCGGCTGTCGGCCACCGACCTGTTCAACACCTCCCGCAACGGCTGGACCATGAACACCTTCGGCGTGACCGTCGACAAGCGTCAGCGCTACGACCGACGCGGCATATCCCTCGACCTCACCTACCGCCTCAACCCCCGCAAATCATCCTATAAAGGCACCGCCGCCTCCGCCACCGAACTCAACCGCCTCTGATACCTCGATTAAAAATTCAACATTTTGCGCCGGAAACTATATGCCTGCCAATATTGCTTTTTTAAAGCCTCCGATAGAAACGATCTATCCAACAGATCCTTCACCAAAGGATGTTCACCCGCAAACATATCTATATCCTTTTCAACCACCTTAGCCGGGAGTCCTATACGTTTCCCAAACTCTTCAAAGTCACGGCGTCCAACCGGGTGTGTGTCAGAGTATATCGTTCCCTCCTTGAACAATCCTTTCTTAAGCGCGAAAATCTGTGGCTCCCAAATCTGCAATTCCGTATTGATCAGATCGTAGGCCGGAGCCAGACGATATTCTCCATTACGCTCAATGAGCGAGAAATTTTTAAGATGAGCGTCGTCATTCAGAATGACAAAATTAAATAATATAAGACGGAAGAAACGACGTAGATCGACAAGTGCCCCTTTTACATACTTTCGTATTATCCCGGCACATTCTTCATAACTGGCTCTATCGTATTTGTAATCTGAGCCCCCGTTTTCCTTGTTATAGCCTAAAAGAGCCGCAAAATCCTCCTGACTGTATTTGCCCGCGGAGTGGATATCAAACCGCCGGGTGATATAGGCTATCGATCCGTCGTCCTCAAAGAAACATAACCCATTAGCTGCCGTTTCTATACCGAACACCTGAGAGGCTATCTGCATTGTCACATGTTCATTGGCCGCGCAGAAATCCTTATTCATTATCTGATAGCCTGTAGGCCTGGGCTTCAGGATGAATGTGCCTTGCTCGCTGCCGCGGGCATATCGCAATCGATTGTTTGAATCGATCACAACCGGAAACTTGGATTGAGCACCGGAAAGTGAAATATGTCCTACCGTCTTGATTGCATCTCTACTTTCGGAAGTGTCGGCGCCCGGACTCGATTCCGAGAATATGTGCGAGATGGGGCGTCCATCGAAAAGTCTTTTAATGGCTGCCGGAGAATATGTATCATATCCCGTCTCCAATGTCGACGGACAGACTGTCAGTTTGATCATATCTCAATCGGTTTGACGGTTATTGCTCCAATTGTATCGTACTGGCAGGTCGCGAGCATGATACCGAAATCATCATCAGCATCAATGTGAAGAAGTTGGGACTGGATCTGCCGGTTGTCTCCCTCTGAGAGCATATTGGAAAATGTCGGGAACAGATATGGGGAATGGTAGGGGTCGGAACGCAAAGGCAGGGTGAGACTCGCCGGACGAGCATCCTCACTCATCAGATATGCACGGTCGTAGACAAAAGTAAACTCCCGGTTGTCATCCTCCGTCAGTACACCGGCCTTGATTCCGTGCACATATATCTCGCAGCTCCTCATATCGCAATCAATCCTTGAGTTTTATAATGGTCTGCAATCCCAAGACCTCGTTTATGGCAATCAGCGTGGCGAGTTTCGGGTTCCCGCTACCGCGCTCTATAGCCACGATAGTATTAATATTCACCTCTGACAAATCCGCCAATTCCTGCTGCGTGATCTGAAGATCATGCCGCCGGGACTTGATTACGCATCCAATTTCTTTCACATTCATAATGCAATAGGATTTTCCGCAAAATTATAGAGATTTTTCTCTTCATCCAAGCAAAAATACCATTTAATTATGATTTTCCCCGGAGTAGTTGGATGAGCTTATGTTGACGCGGTAGTGTCCCCGCGCCGGGGGGAGGGGCGCGGGGACAGGCAGAATGGCCGTGAAGGGGCTTTTCAGAGGTTCAGATAGCTTCTGAGCGCTTCGACGTAGTCGGCAAAGGCCGAGATGCCTTTTTCGGTCTTACGGCACACTGTGCGCGTTTTCTTGCCTACGAAACTTTTCTCGACGGTGATGTAGCCGGCCGAGGCGAGTTTGTCGAGCTGCACGCTCAGATTTCCGGCTGTCGATTCAGTCTTCTCCTTGAGAAAAACGAAATCTGCTTCCTCCACATTCATCAGGATCGACATAACGGCAAGCCGGAGCTGCGAATGTAACAGCGGATCGAGCTCTTTCATTGATTGCGGGCTTTACGGTTGAGGATATGTCCCGGAACAATCATCATTGCAATCCAGCAGAGAATAAACAGTGGCATATACCAGTCGGCGGTCAGACTGATTCCACCCACCAGGCAGCATATCGTTATCATCCCGACTATCCATCCAACAATGCCGCCTCCGACGAGGGACTTCTCCTTTACAACAAGGCCCTGAGCTATCTCGGCACATGGAGCGACGAGGACGGTATAGGCCAGCATTGCACTCCAGCAGTTCACTCCGCCGAAAAGTGCGAATCCAAGGCAAATCAAGGTGAGCATCAATTCCGAGACCCCGAAAATGGTCCATAATCCGGAAGTGATCTTATCGGAATATGTTACCGCGCCTTGTCCATGTTGTTCCTTACGGGCCATGATGAAGGTGCACGGGAAGCCGATAAGAGGGATGGCGAACCACAGCCAGTTCCATGCGCCCCGACCTGTTGAGGCAAGCAAGATCCATACTGCTATCGAAACAATGACAACAAGGTAGCCCCACATGGCAAGAATATTGCCACTGCCCAGATAGTGGGCTTTCGTGCGGGCAATCATCGAAGTAATCACTTCGAGGCTCTCTTTCTCGGTGAGTTTTCTTTCGTCCATATAAGAGGATTTCTAAGGTTTGACATTCGGTTTATTTTATAAACCATATTACTCTCAAAAAAGAGCGGTCGCGCGATTCCGCTCTTTCTTCAGCCGCAAAGTTATTTTAGTTTATTCTATAAACCAAACAATATCGTAAACGTTAATATCTTTTAACATTCCGACAGAACAAGAAGCCCCGTGCTGGCGTATCAACACGGGGCGGGAAGTTGCGTAGCTGCGTAGAAGGGTTTTTCACCTCCGGTGGGACGGGTCAGAGTGATAATAGAACGTCACACATTTCCCGTCACTACAAATTTTCTGTAAAGTTACTACAAATTTTTCAACCGGCAAAATCGGGAGCGGATAAGTGAAGAAAAAATTATTTTTTCTTGTTTTTCTTACCGGATTTAGACTTGTCTTTTTTTGCGGCGGGATCCTTGAACATTCCCTCGCGCGATAGAAGATTGTCGAGATCGGCGATGCCGAGAGCTGCAATAGCAGTAGCTACTGCGGTGTATTCCTGATATTCGGGGATCTCCTTGTTGTAGACATCACGCTCGGTGTGCCAGATCTCGCCATAGTTGAAGTCGTAGCCCTTGAAGTCGCGGAGCATGAAGGAGTAGGTCGGGACTCCCTCGATAGCGAACACAGATGCATCGGTGCCACCGGTGCGGGTCGGCTTCTCGGTGGGAGCGGCCTCGATCACCTCAAACGGATATTCGGCATTGATGCGGCTGATGGGGCCGGTGGCGAGCTTGATATCCTCTACCATAGCGGCGGGCACACGCATACCGACGGGTGGGGTCGGGCCACCGTCGCGGTTGAAGAGCATGGAGATGCGCGGTAGCTCGTCGGCATGAGCTTTGGCGTAGGCCTTGGCACCGAGCAGACCGAATTCCTCGGCAGCGAAAGCAACGAAACGGATGGTGCGACGGGGCTTGGCTCCGGAGAGGGCAAGCAGGCGGGCGGCTTCCATCATGGGTGTGATGCCAACACCGCAGTCCACACCTCCGGTGGCTACATCGTAAGCATCGAGATGGCCGCTGATGATGACATATTCGTCGGGGAACTCAGTGCCGGGGATTTCGGCAACCACGCTGTAATATTTCACAGGGCCGAGCTTGAAATGATTGCGGATATCAAACTCCAGCTCGATGTCGCGGCGCTCCTTGACCATCTGCTCTATCTTGTCAAACTGGTGTTCGTCGAGCAGGATCTCGGCCTGATGGGGGAGATTGTCGAAGGTGGTGGTGGAATCGTTGAGGAGCTGACGGTCGTAGAGGGCGCGGATGGGCACACGCGACTTTCTGACAAAGCCGCGGACTCCGGCATCAAGCAGCTCGCGATAGAACATGGCCGGCTCATTTCTGAGAGGCTTCGGCTCAAACTTGGCGCCGGTCTCGTAGCTTACGCGACGGAGCGAGTCATTGTAGTGCTGGATGGCGAGATTCTCGGCGCGGGCAGCCGCACGGATTGAGTCGCCGCGGGCACTCTTATCGACAGGCCAGCCTTCGCTCATCTCGGGGATCAGCACCCAGGCTCCCTTGAGGCGATGCTTCATGCGATTGAGATCGGCCTCCGAGCGCGGATCCATCACCACATGGCCTCGTTCGATGCCACGGGTGCCGGAGGTGTAGGAGGGGGTGGCGAAGTGGAGTGTCATGGCCTCGTCGCCGCCGATAAGACGTCCGAACCACGGGCCGCGGTTGAATCCGACGGGCACCTCACCGGCCTCCTCGGTCCATGCCTTGATGCCCCACTTGGCATATTCGTGGAGCATCCACTCAACAGCGTTCTCGTAAGAATCCGAGCCCACAAGACGGCCTCCGAAACGATTGGTGAGGATATCAAGATGCTCCATCACCCGGTTGTCGGTCGTGCCGATAGAGATGATCTTCTCGATGGCGGCCTCATTTGGCCCGGCGGTGGTCTGCGCATAGGCATTGCTGCCTGCAAGCGCTGCCAGCGCCGTGGCCGCGGATAACAAAATGTTTATTTTCATGTTAAGGTTAAATTTATAAGTCTTATATATCTTGTGTTTCAGCACCGCTGCTTTCCGGCTCCGGGGAGCTGTCTTCCGGTTCATGGGAGTTGAGAGCCCCGTAGACAATCGAGGCTTTCGACGGCCCTACAACCTCGGCGATGGCGTCGAGGTCAGCTTCAGCGATGCGCTTGACGCTCTTGAAATGGATCAGGAGGGCGTCGCGCGTCTTGGGGCCGATACCGGGAATCTGGTCGAGAGCAGACACCGTCTGTCCCTTCGACCGCCGGTTGCGGTGGTGGGTAATGCCGAAGCGGTGGGCCTCGTCGCGCAAAGCCTGGATCACACGCAGGCTCTCGCTGTTCTTGTCGATATAAAGGGGCACGGAGTCGCCCGGGAAATAGATCTCTTCAAGACGCTTGGCAATACCTACTATGGCAATGCGGCCGCGCAGGCCGATCTCGTCGAGAGCCTCGACCGCGGCAGAGAGCTGACCCTTGCCGCCGTCGACCACGATGAGCTGCGGCAGATCGTCGGGGCTCTCGTTCATGAGGCGGGTGTAGCGGCGCGTCAGCACTTCCTTCATCGTGGCGAAGTCGTCGGCGCCCACAACGGTCTTGATATTGAAGTGACGGTAATCCTTCTTTGAAGGCTTGCCGTCGCGGAAAACGACACACGACGCAACCGGATTCGTTCCCTGTATGTTCGAGTTGTCGAAACACTCTATATGATGGGGCAGCTCAGTGAGCCGGAAGTCGGCTTTCATGCGTTCGAGAAGGCGCTCGGCCCGCTGCGCCGGATCCTTACGCGCCATCTGGTTGAGCATGTCGATGCGATACTGGCGGGCATTGCGCTCGCTCATCTCAAGCAGTTTTGCCTTATCGCCACGCTGGGGGATTATGAAGGTGACTCCGGGCATTTCGGTGTCGGGTTCCTGCGCCACGATCACCTCCTCGAAGGTCGTGTCGAGCTCGCGGGCCACATCAGCCATGGCGTGTGACAGGATCTCGGCCTGCGACTCATCGAGACGCCGTTTATATTCGAGCGTGAGCGATTTGACGACAGCTCCACGGCGGACGTGCATGTAATTGACAAACACCTCGCGGTCGTTGTCGTCGATGCCGAACACATCCACATCGCCTATGGTCTGGCTCACGATGACGCTCTTGGCGCAGTAGCGCTCAACGAGCTGATAGCGCTCCTTGGCCACCTGCGCCTCCTCAAAGCGAAGCTGTCCGGCCAGGCTCTCCATCTCCCCGCGCAGATAGTCGAGAAGCTCCCTCATATCGCCCCTGAGGATCTGCTTGACGCGCTCCACGCTCCGCGCATACTCCTCCATTGAGACGAAGCCTTTGCAGCAGCCTCCGCAGCGGTGGAGATGATAGTCGAGACAGAGCCGGCCCTTTCCTTTGGCCACATACTCGGGAGTGATGGGATGGGCGCAGGAGCGGAGCGGATAGAGGTCGCGGATAAGTTCAAGCACCGTCCGGGCCGAGGCCGTGTTGGTATAGGGACCGTAATATTTTGACCCGTCCTTGATCTTCTTGCGGGTCATGAATACGCGCGGAAAGGGCTCTTTAGTCACCACGATCCAGGGATAGCTCTTGTCGTCTTTCAGCAGCACATTGTAGCGCGGCTGATACTCCTTGATCATCGAGCTCTCGAGATTGAGCGCATCCTGCTCCGTGGGCACGACGATATATTTCAGGTCGGCGATGGCGCGGACAAGAAGATTGGTGCGGAGCGAATCGTGGGTGCGGTTGAAATAGCTGCTGACACGACGCTTCAGATTCTTGGCCTTCCCGACGTAAATGACCGTTCCGGACGAGTCGAAATACATGTAGACGCCCGGCCCGGTGGGCATGACGGCAATCTTGTCGGCCACGATGTCTGTCTTGCGATGCTTGCTCATTTGAGGCTGGGAGAAGGAAATTCAGGGAGTGGGCTGCAGATCACTCGTAGCAGATGAGAGAGCGCACATCGGCATCGGCGGGAAGGTTCTTGCGGCCGCCGAGCATACCGAGCTCAATGATGAAGTTGATGTAGATCTTACGCGGATTCATGCTCTTGACGAGCTCATAGACCGCAGCCATAGTCCCGCCGGTGGCGAGCACATCATCGTGGATCACCACCACATCATCGGGGGTAATGGCATCGGCATGAATCTCGATCGTGTCGGTGCCATACTCTTTCTGATAGGTTGTCTTGATGGTGTCGGCAGGGAGCTTGCCGGGCTTGCGGGCCGGAACAAAACCTGCTCCGATCTCGTATGCGAGAATCGAGCCGCCGATAAAGCCACGGCTCTCGATACCCACCACCTTGGTGACACCCTTGTCGCGATACATCTGCGAGAGATCCCATCCTATGATATGGAGGGCGCGGGGATCCTTGAAAACCGTTGTGAGATCTTTGAAGAGCACCCCCTTTGTGGGGAAATCCTGCACATCGCGGATTTTTGACTTGATATATTCCATTGTCGGTCTGGTTGAAAATTTGTCGTATGCTTCAAAATTGTTCCACGTGAAACAATCATCTCCTCCCTCTTAGCGTCCGCAAAGCAGCAGGAGGATATTAATGTCGGCAGGGCTGACGCCGGGGATGCGCGATGCCTGACCGATATCGTCCGGATCGATCAGAGCAAGTTTCTGCCTGGCCTCAGTGGAGAGAGAATGTATTGCCGAATAATCGAATCGCCCGCGGAGCTTGACATCTTCGAGCCGACGGATCTTCTCCGCCACCTGACGCTCGCGGTCGATATACCCGCTGTATTTGAGTATCACCTCAGCCGCCTCTATGATCTCCTTCCGACGCTCCGTCTCGATATTTGCAACTATCCAATCCTTCCATTGCTCCACAGCCTCTGCGAGCTGCGACAGCGAGAGCTGCGGACGCGACGCCAATTCATATATGCTCGCACTCTGGCGCAGCGGAGAGGTGGAGTGCTCCTCAAGAAAGAGGTTTATATCTGCCGGAGCCACCTTAATGGAGCGGGCAGCCTCAAGGAGCGCGTCGCGCTGATTGCGCTTGCTCTCCATGAGCTTCATCCGCTCGTCCGACGCAAGGCCGATGGCGTGGCCGATGGGGGTGAGGCGCATATCGGCATCGTCCTGACGGAGCAGAATGCGGTATTCGGCTCTCGATGTAAACATTCGGTAGGGCTCATCGACCCCCTTGGTCACGAGGTCGTCGATCAGCACGCCGATGTATGAATTGTCGCGCGAGAGCACGAGCGGATCGAGGCCGCGCACATAGCGAGAGGCGTTGATGCCCGCCACAAGGCCCTGTCCCGCGGCCTCCTCATAGCCGGTAGTGCCATTGATCTGACCGGCAAAGAAAAGTCCGGCAACGAGCTTCGTCTCCAGCGAGTGGCGCAGCTGTGTGGGAGGGAAATAGTCATATTCTATGGCATAGCCGGGGCGGTAGATCTCCACGGCGGCGAGAGCCGGAATAGTGCGCAAGGCATCGACCTGAATGTCCATCGGCAGCGACGACGAGAAGCCGTTGAGATACATCTCGCAGGTGTCAACCCCCTCCGGTTCGAGAAACAGCTGGTGCTCGGTCTTGTCGGCAAAGGTCACGATCTTGGTTTCGATGCTCGGGCAATAACGCGGCCCTATGCTCTGGATCTGGCCGTTGAAAAGAGGCGAATCCGGGAGCCCGCGGCGCAGGATCTCATGCGTCGCCTCGGAGGTATACATGATATAGCAGTCGCGTGGCGGCAGCTCCCGGCCCACAGTCGGGAGATACGAAAAGTGGTGCCAGTCATCGTCGCCATGCTGAGTGGTGGTGAGCGAATAATCCACCGTCCGGCCATCGATCCTGACCGGAGTGCCGGTCTTCATCCTGCCGGTCTCGAATCCGAGGCCGACGAGATTCTCCGTCAGCCCGTGGGCCGCAGGCTCGGCCACACGGCCACCCTCGGTCATCACTCGGCCCACATGCATCAGGCCGTTGAGAAAAGTGCCGGCGGTGAGCACCACTCCCCTGCCCCGCATCTCGGCGCCGAGCCGTGTGCTGACGCCCGACAGTTTTCCGTCGTCATCAAACGTGAGTCGGTCCACCTCGTCCTGCCACAGATAGAGGCCGGGGGTGTGTTCGAGGATATCGCGCCAGATGGCGGAGAAACGCATGCGGTCGCACTGCGCGCGCGGGCTCCACATAGCCGGCCCCTTGGAGCGGTTGAGCATCCTGAACTGGATCGACGCACGGTCGGTGACAATACCCATCGAGCCGCCAAGAGCGTCGATCTCGCGTACTATCTGCCCTTTCGCTATTCCGCCCACAGCCGGATTGCAGCTCATCTGCGCCACCCGGTCAAGGTCATGGCTGATCAAAAGCGTCCGGGCTCCGGTGCGCGCCGAGGCCACCGCGGCCTCACATCCTGCGTGACCGCCGCCCACAACAATCACATCATATTCCTGTGTCATGACAATACCGTTTGAGGCAGGAGCTCCAGCGCCCTGTTTTCGTTTGCTTCCATTATCTCACGCTCTCCGGGGCCCTTGTCATTGATCCCGCACAGATGAAGCAGTCCGTGGACAATCACGCGGTGAAGCTCCGACATATATGTGGCGCCCACAAGAGCCGCATTAGAGGCAACCGTATCGAGCGAGATATACATATCGCCCGACACCATGCCGCCTCCCGAGTAATCGAAGGTAATGATATCCGTGAAATAGTCGTGGCCGAGCGCCCGGTTGTTGAGATCGAGGATGGCAGGATCATCCGTAAAGATATAGTTGAGCCTGCCGACCGACAGACCGTGGCTACGGGCCACCTCGGCGAGCCAGGCCGCCGTGGCATCATAGTCCAGCTCCGGCAACCCGACATTTTCAGAATTCCATGTAATTTTCGCTGTCATAATAGTCTACAAAATTACACAAAAAATGCGGGAGCTCACCCCGCCCCGCGCCAAAAATTCTCCACCCATAAAATGAAATACCGCCTCTTCAACTACAATTGAATAGGCGGCTAGGATTATGAGGATTTCTATGTGTAGGATTTATATGGATTTGTCCCTTTCGTAAATTGCGACATCACTCAGCACCATCATCTTTCTGCACAAGTTCGAAGAAACCACTAATCTCCTGTTGATCAAGCGCCTGACGCACATTAAAACGCTTAACCTGATCCTCATATCCACGCTTAGAAACCTTTATTTCAATGGTGACATCCCTTGAATTATCGTATGTAAGTCCCTGGATATTGAAACTTCTTGTCTCCTCAAGAGGAGTGGTCGTAAGATATGTTTCATTAGTGTTCTTAACTTCAGCAGGCACACTCGAGATTACTCTGTAGTAAATCCTGGCGCCTCTTGGATCTGAATCGAAAAACCATCTTAGTATCGTGCGTTCCATTGAGGTCATGCCTGCGTTCTCACGCGTTACACGCTGTTTAGACTGCTCACGGGTAACTGTAGGATCGCTCTTAAGATGTTCATTCGGGTTAGGCTTAGGAAGAGCTTTCATCTGGCAGTATACTATCGGCTGCTTTTTTAACTGTTTTTTATCATATGAAACAGTCACGGAACGCGTCTCATATCCTTCCTTAACAAACTGAAAGATCATAGTCTTTTTAGCTACCTTGTCCGAAACAGGGATGATAGCAGGAGTTGTGTGACTTACAATCTGGCCGTTGAGATATACCACCGCACCCTCCGGATTACTCGACAGGGTAATATCGTAGTCTTTGGCTGACGCATTGACGCCCCCAATCATACAGGCGAAAATCACCCAAAATAACTTACTTAACTTCTTCATGATCATTTTTCTTTAGGAACTAACTCAAAGAAACTACTTATCTCCTGCTGATCAAGCGCCTGACGCACATTAAAACGCTTAACCTGATCCTCAAAGCCACGCTTAGAGACCTTAATCTCCAATATGACGTCTGGAGCATTTTCATAGGTGAGACCAAGTATATTGAACGACCTCGTTTCCTCGAGAGGAGTTGTAGTCATATATGTCTCATTTGTATTCTTAACCTCTTCAGGCACACTTGAAATCACTCTATAGTAGATTCTTGCGCCTCTTGGATCCGAGTCAAAGAAAAACCGGATTATTGCCTTTTCCATATCCGTGGCTCCAGGAGTATTCCTATCAACACGTTCCAATGGAACAGTGTCAATCACTTCTGCAACCTCTGTCTCTATTCGCGGAAGAGGCTTCAAGGTCACATCCAGAAAATCTTCCTTATAGGTCATCATCTTTCCAGTTGCAACATCTATTCCCATACCTGGTATACCACCAAGGATTATATTCCCCCAAAAAGCAGGTTGAATCTTAGTATGTAGCTGGAAATCGAGCGGTTCATAGCCGTCATTTCTAGCTTTCAGATTCTTGCTCTTCAGTTGCTTTTTAACCTTAGCCGTGGCGAAGCCGTTCTGGCCGAGCTCCGCAAGGGGCCTGTTTTTGTCTGCATCTATCACCGTCGTGCCGGGAATCCCCCGGAATGTCACCTCTTTGGTTGACTTTGTAAACAGCGACGCACATGATGACATCAATAGCGTAACCGATGCACCTACAACAAATAAGAAAAATTTACTTCTCATATTTATCATATGTCGCCTCAGCCCAAGCAACTGCCAATTAATAATAAAGAACGTGGGCTGCATTGCCTACATCTTTAGTTGAAGGTCGTCGGAAACCTGAGATACAGATGTAGTAATAGCAGTCCACGCTGTACGCGCTACAACGGATCACCGGCTATATCCCTTATATCCGTTGATCCGTTTGAACCGCCTTGACTCTCCTCGTATCTCTATTGAAAATTTCCGACGTTTTCAACTAAGAGCGAAAAGCAAAACGTTCCTTGTTTAACTTGATTGTTTTTGATGGGACTAAGCCTATCAGCCGCAAAATTAATAATAAAAAACAAATATCCGAAGTAGTCATTAAAAAATATTTTATAACAATGTAAAAAGACAAAGACTGCAAATTGTAGATCCACAATTTGCAAGCTGAAAATTGAGCATTCCACTAAATCAACAGGGCTGAACGATCTCGTCGAAATTACATCGCCCATTCCCGGCCCATTGTAAATATCACATAAAAATCTCACAGGCTATACTTTGGTCCACCCTGGGTCAATACTATATCGCTCTTCGAGGCTTAACGACGCTATGGCTAGTAACGAACTTTAATCTACGATCCTAAGGAATTTTGATTACCTTTGTATCATATACATACATAACTATTTTTGATACGAGTAAAGATGAACATGAAAAAGCTACGGAGCATTGCAACGATAATGGCGGCAGTGATC